>NZ_CEEDDH010000019.1:0-137589 GCF_979253165.1 Pseudomonas sp. AC083 | reverse complement strand
GCGCCACCACCAGATTGATCAAGCGATCAACACTCGGCGCCTTCTCATGCCGATAGCGATCAACAATGGTCTGCAACTGCGCACCGATGATCGCCACGCAATAGCCCGGCGTAGCGCTGGCCTGCACGTCGCGCATCATGTTGCGCCCGACCTCTGAACTCATCTCGTCGAGATATTGCTCGGCCCAGGCGCGGATATCGCCGCGCAGGCTGCCAGTGTCCGCCGGCTCGCTGTCCGGGCGCATGCGGGCGAGGGCGACGTCCGCCAGCAATGCTGCCAGATCACCCCAGCGGCGGTAGATCGTCGACGGCGTAACCCCCGCGCGGGCGGCAATCTGCGGGACGGTCACGGTGGAACGTTCCTGCTCTTGCAGCAGCGCATTGACCGCCGAATGAATCGACTCCTGCACCCGGGCACTGCGGCCACCGGGGCGTAAACCTTCTTTAATAGCCATGCGGCAGACCTTAACACAAAGAATTTGCTTTAAGCGCTGGGCGGTAGCACACTGCGCAAAAGCAAAAAATTAGCTTTTGCGGAGTGTGCCCATGACCAGCCCCTTGAATAATTTCGCTTCCCACCGGTCCAGCTTGTGGTTTCTGGCGATCACCTTACTCAGTTTTCTCGCCGCTTCCACCGCGCCGACGCCGTTGTATCACTTGTATCAGGATCAGTTGCATTTCTCGGCAGCGATGTTGACGCTGATCTTCGCCGTTTACGCTTTCAGTCTGTTGGCAGCGTTGCTGACGGTCGGTTCGCTCTCCGACCATTTGGGCCGCAAACCGGTGATCTTTACCGCCGTGTTGCTCAATGCACTGGCCATGTTGCTGTTCATCTATGCCGATAGCGTGGCTTGGTTGATCAGCGCACGGGTGTTGCAGGGTTTTGCCACTGGCATGGCCACTGCCGTTTTGAGCGCAACGCTGCTCGACACCGACCGGCAGCAGGGGCCGCTGATCAACAGTGTCGCGCCGTTACTCGGGATGGCTCTGGGCGGTTTGGGCTGTGGCTTGCTGGCAGAACTTGCACCGGCGCCGTTGCAACTGACCTATTGGTTACTGTTGGCGTTGTTCGTGTTGCAAGGCATGTATGTCTGGCGCCTGCCGGAAAGTGTCTCGCGGCAAGGCGGGGCGTTGGTGTCGTTGCGGCCCACCTTGCACGTACCGGTGCAAGCGCGTTCAACGTTATGGCGAGTGCTGCCACTGAACACCGCGACCTGGGCGCTCGGAGGTTTTTACGCTTCGCTGGCACCGTCGTTGGTGCGCACGGCCACTGGCTCTACCTCCAATCTGATCGGCGGTGCGACGGTCGCGGCGCTCACCGTGACCGGTGCGTTGATGATTTTTACGATGCGCAATCGCCCGGCCGCTCAGGCGCTGCGTCTGGGCGCGAGCCTGCTGCCGGTCGGGCTGATTCTGATTTTGCTCGGCGTGCATGGCGCCAGTCTGCCGCTGTTTTTCTTCGGCACACTGGTCGCCGGTTGCGGCTTTGGTTCGGGCTTTCTCGGAGCGGTGCGCAGCCTGGTGCCGCTGGCTTTGCCGCATGAACGAGCCGGCTTGATGTCAGCGTATTACGTGCTCAGTTATCTGGCGTTCTGTCTGCCGGCGCTGCTGGCCGGGTATCTGGCGCGCAACTTTGGACTGCTGGCGACCACCGACGGTTACGGCGTTGTGTTGATCGTGCTGGCCGTTGCTGCGCTGCTGCTCAGTCTGTGTCCGCAGACGGGCAGAGTTTGCAGCGCTCCTTAGCGCGTGTGGACGCTTATCTGCAAAACAGATAACAGTTAGAGATATTACCCGTTATATCGATATTCGATTCGGATCTACCATGGACTCAACCTCACCAGGGGACAGGAGTTCATGATGATTTGCCGCAACAGTGTCACCCCCGGCTACAAACCTTTCAGCCACCCTCAACATCCTCGTGAAGTGATCCGCCAGTTCACGCCGAACTGGTTCGCTGCGACCATGGGTACCGGTGTGCTGGCATTGGCGCTTGCCCAGTTGCCGCTGGCCATTCCCGGATTGCGCGCCGTGGCCGAGGGGCTGTGGTTGTTCAATATTCTCTTGTTCACACTGTTTACCGCTGCCTACGCCGCGCGCTGGATTTTGTTCTTTGACGAGGCGCGGCGGATTTTCGGCCATTCGACTGTATCGATGTTTTTCGGCACCATTCCCATGGGCCTGGCGACGATCATCAACGGCTTTCTGTTGTTCGGCCTGCCGCGCTGGGGGGACGGTGTCATTCATATCGTTGAAGTGTTGTGGTGGACCGATGTGGCGATGTCGCTGGCCTGCGGTGTGCTGATTCCGTACATGATGTTTACCCGCCAGGAACACAGCATCGATCAGATGACCGCGGTCTGGTTGCTGCCGGTGGTGGCGGCGGAAGTGGCAGCGGCCAGCGGCGGCTTGCTCGCGCCGCATCTGACCGACGCCCATGGGCAACTCGTCGTACTGACCACCAGCTATGTGCTCTGGGCTTTCTCCCTGCCAGTGGCGTTCAGCATTCTCACCATTCTGTTGCTGCGCATGGCCTTGCACAAACTGCCCCACGAAAACATGGCCGCGTCGAGCTGGCTGGCCCTCGGTCCGATCGGCACCGGTGCGCTGGGCATGTTGCTGTTGGGCGGTGAGGCGCCAGCGATTTTTGCCGCTAATGGTCTGCCCGGCGTCGGTGAGATCGCTGCGGGCCTGGGTCTGGTCGCCGGGATCACGCTGTGGGGTTTTGGTCTGTGGTGGATGTTGATGGCACTGTTGATCACCGTACGTTATCTACGCGACGGCATTCCGTTCAACCTCGGCTGGTGGGGCTTCACCTTCCCGTTGGGCGTGTATTCGCTGGCGACGCTGAAACTGGCAAGCATCCTCAACCTGACGTTTTTCAGTGTATTCGGTACCGCGCTGGTGATTTTGTTGGCGGCAATGTGGCTGATCGTCGGCAAGCGCACCGTGCAGGGCGCGTGGCGTGGCGAGCTGTTTGTCTCGCCGTGTATTGCAGGTTTGAAGAAATAATCCGAAAAGTTTAGGTAAGGTGTGGCCTGGATCGTGGTGCGGGAATCCAATAACAAGCACCCAGGCCTCACTACCTAACATCAGGAAACACGGAAGATGAGTCACCCCTCACAGTTCAACCTGTTGCGCACCCGGCGCTTTTTGCCCTTCTTTATTACCCAGTCGCTCGGCGCGTTTAACGACAACGTGTTCAAGCAGTCGTTGATCCTCGCCATCCTCTATCGGTTGACCATCGAGGGCGATCGCTCGATCTGGGTCAACCTCTGCGCGCTGCTGTTTATCCTGCCGTTTTTCCTGTTCTCGGCGCTGGCCGGGCAGTTCGGGGAAAAATTCGCCAAGGACGCGCTGATCCGTCTGATCAAACTCGCGGAAATCGCCATCATGGCCGTAGGATCGATCGGCTTCCTCTTCGATCATCTGTCGCTGATGCTGGTAGCACTGTTCGCCATGGGCACTCACTCGGCGTTGTTCGGCCCGGTGAAGTATTCGATCCTGCCGCAGGCCTTGCGCGACGATGAACTGGTCGGTGGCAACGGTCTGGTGGAAATGGGCACGTTTCTGGCAATTCTCGCCGGCACCATCGGCGCCGGGATCATGATGTCGTCCGAGCACTACGCGCCGGTAGTCTCCGCAGCGATCGTCGGCATTGCCGTGCTGGGTTATCTGGCCAGCCGCAGCATTCCGCGCGCGGCGGCCTCGTCGCCGGAAATGCGCCTGAACTGGAACATCTTCAGCCAGTCCTGGGCGACGCTGAAACTCGGTCTGGGCCAGACACCTGCGGTGTCGCGCTCGATTGTCGGTAACTCGTGGTTCTGGTTTGTCGGGGCGATCTACCTGACGCAGATCCCGGCCTACGCCAAGGAATGGATGCACGGCGACGAAACCGTGGTCACCCTGATTCTGACCGTGTTCTCGGTAGGTATCGCCCTGGGTTCGATGCTCTGCGAGAAGCTCTCGGGGCGCAAAGTCGAGATCGGACTGGTGCCCTTTGGCTCGTTTGGCCTGACCGTGTTCGGCCTGTTGCTGTGGTGGCATTCCGGTGGGATCCCGGACAGCGTCAGCGGCCATAGCTGGATTGCCGTGCTCGGCTTCGTGCACACCTGGGCGGTGTTGATCGACATCCTTGGCTTGGGCATTTTCGGTGGTTTCTATATTGTGCCGCTGTACGCGCTGATCCAGTCGCGCACGGCTGAAAACGAACGGGCGCGGGTGATTGCCGCCAACAACATTCTCAACGCGCTGTTCATGGTGGTGTCGGCGATTGTTTCGATCGTCTTGTTGAGCGTCGCCAAGCTGTCGATCCCGCAACTGTTCCTGGTGGTGTCGCTGCTGAACATCGGCGTCAACGCCTACATCTTCAAGATCGTTCCGGAATTCAGCATGCGCTTCATGATCTGGCTGCTCAGCCATTCCATGTACCGCGTCGAGCACCGCAACCTTGAAGCGATCCCGGACGAGGGCGCGGCGCTGCTGGTGTGTAACCACGTGTCGTTCGTTGACGCCTTGCTCATCGGCGGTGCCGTGCGTAGGCCGATTCGCTTTGTCATGTACTACAAGATCTACAACTTGCCGGTGCTGAACTTTATCTTCCGCACGGCGGGCGCTATTCCGATTGCCGGACGCCAGGAAGATATCCAGATCTACGAAAAAGCCTTCACACGCATCGCTCAGTATCTGAAGGACGGTGAGCTGGTGTGCATTTTCCCGGAAGGCAAATTGACCGCCGATGGCGAGATCAACGAGTTTCGCGGCGGCGTGACGCGCATTCTGGAGGAGACGCCGGTGCCGGTGATTCCGCTGGCGCTGCAAGGATTGTGGGGGAGTTTCTTCAGTCGCGATCCGAACAAGGGCTTGTTCCATCGCTTGTGGTCGCGGGTGACGCTGGTGGCGGGGCCGGCAATTACCGAAGGGACGGAGCCGGCGAAGTTGCAGGTGTTGGTGGGGGAGTTGCGCGGATCCGTCAGATAGTCGTTGACTGGACGGCCCTCATCGCTGGCAAGCCAGCTCCCACAGGTTCGATGGTGTACACCAATCTTGTGGGAGCTGGCTTGCCAGCGATGGGGCCGGTGGCCTAAGCGCTGACCTTGAGTCCGATCAACCCGGTAACGATCAACGCCACACTGACCAGCCGAATCAATGCCATCGACTCACCGAACAGAATGATCCCGGCGATCACCGTGCCCACCGCACCTACGCCGGTCCAGATCGCATAGGCCGTACCCAACGGCAATTCCTTCATCGCCAGACCGAGCAAACCAAGGCTGATGGCCATGGCGGCGACGGTGAGGGCGGTGGGAAGCGGGCGGGTGAAGCCGTCGGTGTATTTCAGGCCGACGGCCCAGCCGACTTCGAACAGGCCGGCGCAAAACAGAATGATCCAGGACATGCAGGACCTCCATCGATTGACGGGGTCGTCCCCAGATTAATGACTCGATCGAGCCGCAGGGTCGTCCCCGCGTTGCGCAATATACTGACGAGCATTAATCCGGGGATCAAGTTTTCAGCCTCAATCGGCAGCCCGTTGTGCGAGGCTGTCGCGGTCTTCCTTCTCGCTCATGCGCCGGAAGTACGTCGACAGCAGTGCTCCGGAAATATTGTGCCAAACGCTGAACAGCGCGCTCGGCACCGCCGCCAGTGGCGAGAAGTGCGCACTGGCCAATGCCGCGCCCAAGCCCGAATTCTGCATGCCGACTTCCAGTGCCAGCGACTTGCGCTGAGCCAGCGGCAGGCCGAACAGGCGCCCGGTGAAGTAGCCGAGCAGATAACCGAAGCTGTTGTGCAGCATGACCACGGCCATGATCAGCAGGCCGGACTCGGCGATTTTCGCCTGACTGGCCGCCACCACGGCGGTGACGATAATCACGATGCTGACCACCGACACCAGCGGCAACACATCCACCGCATGCCGCACCTTGTCGCCGAGCAGACGCTGCGCGACCACGCCGAGAACGATCGGCAGCAGCACCACTTGCAGGATCGACCAGAACAGCTCCATGAACGATACCGGCAACCACGCCGAGGCCAGCAGCCAGATCAGTGCCGGGGTCAGCAGCGGGGCGAGGAGGGTGGTGACGGCAGCAATGGCCACGGAAAGCGCCAGATCACCGCGTGCCAGCCAGGTCATCACGTTCGAAGAGGTGCCGCTCGGGCAGCAACCGACCAGAATCACCCCGACGGCGATTTCCGGAGGCAGGTGAAACACCTGGCAGAGCAACCACGCCACACCGGGCATGATCACGAAATGCGCAACCACGCCCAGCGCCACCCGCCACGGATGGCGAGCGACGGCAGCGAAGTCGTCGAGTTTGAGGGTCAGGCCCATGCCGAACATCACCAGACCCAGCAGCGGTACGATCGCGCTTTTCAGGCCGATGAACCACGCCGGTTGCAGAAAGGCCACGACGGCGAATATCAGAACCCAGTAAGCGAAGGTATTGCCGACAAAGCGGCTGAGTGCAGCCAGTGCGCGCATGGCTTGATCCTTGTTATGTGAAAGCGTTAGGAAGCTAAGCATACGTCGCCAACAAAAAGATCGCAGCCTTCGGCAGCTCCTACAGGAAAACTCGTCTCATGTAGGAGCTGCCGAAGGCTGCGATCTTTTAAGCTTTCACACGAATAACGGGTCAGATCCCCTGCGGCATCTCTTCCCCACCCAACGCTTCAACCAGTGCCGGCAGGAAGTCGCCGAAGGTCAGCATCATCAGGGTGAAACTGGCATCCAGTTGGCCCAGGGCTTCGTCGCCACCGTCCTGTTCCGCCTGATCCTGCAACAGATCCTCGAATTTCAGGCGTTTGACGGTCATCTTGTCGTCGAGCATGAACGACAGTTTGTCCTGCCAGGCCAGCGACAGCTGAGTAACGACTTTGCCGGTGCTCAGGTGCAGCTGGATTTCCTCGCTGGTCAGGTCCTGACGCTTGCAACGGACGATGCCGCCGTCTTCGTGGGTGTCGCGCAGTTCGCACTCGTCCAGCACATAGAAATCGTCGGCGGCTTTCTGCGTGGTGACCCACTCGGTCATCACCGCAGTCGGTGCCATTTTCACTGTCAGCGGACGCACGGGCAGGGTGCCGATCACTTCGCGCAGGGTCGACAGCAGGTCTTCGGCGCGTTTCGGGCTGGCCGAGTTGACCAGGATCAGGCCCTGTTTCGGCGCGATCGCGGCGAAGGTCGACGAACGACGAATGAACGCGCGCGGCAGAAAGGCCTGGATGATTTCATCCTTGATCTGGTCGCGTTCCTTCTTATAGACCTTGCGCATCTGCTCGGCTTCGATCTCCTCGACCTTTTCCTTGACCGCGTCACGCACGACGCTGCCCGGCAGGATACGTTCTTCCTTGCGCGCAGAGATCAGCAGGAAATCGCCGCTGACGTGTACCAGCGGCGCATCTTCGCCCTTGCCGAACGGCGCAACGAAACCGTAAGTGGTCAGCTCCTGGCTTGCACACGGCCGCGCCAGTTTGGTCGCCAGTGCAGTTTCCAGCGCCTCGGCGTCGACAGGCAGGTCTTGGGTCAGGCGATAGATCAGCAGGTTCTTGAACCACATGGGGCGAGTCACTCCTTTATACAAAGGGGGGCATTATTGTCTTCGCCGGGGCATAGGCCAACCCTTCTCTAAGCCTTTGGAAGGCCTCGGAAAATTATTTAAAAAAGTGCTTGCCAGAGGTGGGGGTGCTCCGTAGAATGCGCGCCACACCGAAGCGAAGGGTGATTAGCTCAGCTGGGAGAGCGTCTGCCTTACAAGCAGAATGTCGGCGGTTCGATCCCGTCATCACCCACCATTCGTTTCAAGTGTTTAGCGCAGCGGTAGTTCAGTCGGTTAGAATACCGGCCTGTCACGCCGGGGGTCGCGGGTTCGAGTCCCGTCCGCTGCGCCATATTCGGTAACCTGGACCACTGAACGCCAGGTCGCCACGGAAAAACCCGCTGAAGCGGGTTTTTTTCTGTCTCAAGGTTGTACCCGCGGGATGTATCGTTTCACCGGTTTTCAGATTTTTTTGAAAAATATTCAATTAAATCAACACTTTACGAAAACCTGTGGCATAATGCGCCCCGTAACGAAGCGAAGGGTGATTAGCTCAGCTGGGAGAGCGTCTGCCTTACAAGCAGAATGTCGGCGGTTCGATCCCGTCATCACCCACCATTCGTTTCAAGCGTTTCGCGCAGCGGTAGTTCAGTCGGTTAGAATACCGGCCTGTCACGCCGGGGGTCGCGGGTTCGAGTCCCGTCCGCTGCGCCATATTCGGTATCTGGAACTGAACGCCAGACACCACAGAAAGCCCGCCTTGTGCGGGCTTTTTGCTGTCTGCGATTTATAAAATCGCCGCGCTACTGCGCCGCATTGCGGGCCTGCCGATAATCGCTCACCGCCTCGTACACTGCCTTGCGCAAGCGATTGATCCCGCCAATCGGCCGATGCGCCTCGATGCCGAACCACGGATTGAACGACAGGTTGTCGCATTGCAGATTCAGCGCCGGCGTGTCGAAGTCCTGCGCGGGCAGGGTGATCCGCGCCACGGTTTCAAACGGTGCATCCTGCTCACGCCACTCAATGCTCGTGTCTTCGATGGGCATGTACTTGTTCGCGTCCTGGCGCTGGATCTGCAAGGCGAAGCACGCCGGCACCCGATCCGTCGACAACTGTTGATTCAGTGCACTGCGCAGAAAATTCGGCAGGTCGTGATTCTGTTTGGGCAGCGTATACGCCGGGCAACGCTCCGGATCCGGCACGACGCGGAATTTCGCATTGGCCTCACCGAACTTGTAGGGCGATACCGAGAAATATGTGGTCTCGGTCGGACTGTCCGGCGGCGCTGACAGCGTAGCCAGCGCGATGAATAGATGACGGACCTGCCAGGTGCGCGGATCCCATGTCGGAAAAAACGCCATGACCTTCTTGCCGTCAGCCTGCGCCGCCACATTCTGACGATACTCTGCGACATTGCTGACAAAGAAATTCGGATGGCTGAACATCACGAAATCCTGTTCATGCTGGTCCTGGCGATTGCCGAGCAGTTGTGCGCCAGGAACCTCAAGCAACTTGATCGCCATTCCGCGCGCGTCGCGAATGCTGTCGAATTGCGGATAGGCATTGCCGTTGGACAACCGGATCAACGCCTGCCAGGTCTTGCCCGGCTCGCTGAACACACCCCGTCGCAGCGATTGCGCCAGTTCCGGTAACACCTGCACTTGCGCCTTCACGCAGCCATGCGCTTTGGCGTGGGCATCGCGCAGATAACGCGTGGGTTCGCGGTGCTGGTCGACGATGCGCACTGCGGTTTGAATGATGTCCTGGGTCATCGCCGCTTCGCCCGCTGGAATCTGTTCCTGTGCAGATACCGGCCCGCGATGCTGCCAGGCAAACCACGCGGTGGCGATGGCCCAGCCGAGCAGGCCGATGATCAGCAGCACCAGCAGCGTCTTGCCGAGCAAACGCCCCAGCCAGAGCCAGAAACGCGCGAGTGGCGGCAGTTCTTTTTTGAATGTCGGCATGATCATGGCAACTGCGCCTCCAGTGGTCCGCCCAGTACTTTCAGGTATTCGAGCAACGCCCAGCGCTCCTCGGGTTGCAGGAGGCGGCCGATCACCCCGTTACCGCGAGCGCCGGCGCGGAATTCGTGGCCGCTGTTGCGGTTGCCGCTGATGCGCGTGTCGAACAGAAAACCGTTGGTGAAAGGCTCGGTGCGATAGCCGAGGTGGCGCGGATCGTATTCGAGCGTGCCTTTGTAGAAGGTCGTCGCACGCTCGTCCTGCGGTGACAGCAACTGATAGATGCTCGGCACCGAACCGTTGTGCAGAAACGGCGCAGTCGCCCACACGCCAGCCAGCGGTCGGGCCTTGTAAGCGACTTTCTCGCGCACGCCGATCGGCAGGCCGAAACCATCCATGCGCGGTTTTTCTTCCGGCGTGATCTGCGCGTCGCGATAGGCACGGTCTTCCACGAATGCGGTGACGTAAGCCAGGCCCTTGGCCACCGACAATTGGCTCAGATCAAGCGGCTCCTTGGGTTCGGGATGCAGTTTGACGTCCATCTTTTCCAGCTCTTTGACATCCCATTGCAGCGCGCTCAGGTCGAAACGGTGACTGGCAATGTTGTTGGCGGCGTTCGGATCGGTGCCGATCACCTCCACGGGAAGCATGTGCAAGTGCTGCACCCAGCGTTCGCCTTCCTGCGATTGGCGCGGGACATGGCAGCCGGCACAGTTTTCCGCGAACAGCGTGTGGCCTCTGGCGGCCAGCGGCTTGTCGATCGCACCGAACAGATCTTCCGGCCAGGTTGGCGGCTTCAGCTGCTGCAAGGTTTCTTCGATGGCGTGCAGATCGCGCACGCGCACGCTGGAGGGATAGCGCTCAGCGCCTTGCAGCGGCTGACCGTTGGCGTCGAAGAAATTCAGCGTGGCACCGACGCCGAGCGCCTCGCCGATATTGCGCGCCATTGGCTGCTGGGCCGAGCCGTTCCACTGCACCCAGTCGAACGTCCACATGTCCCACAGCTGCGGGTAATCCACCGGGGCATCGGCCACGCGGTAGTTGGCAGGGGAAATCGCATCGCCAAACGTCGCGTTGGCAATCCGGCCGAACGCATCGGTGCGCCCCGGGCCTTCCTCGGTCGGGTACAGGCCGCGATGAGTGTCGTTCCAGGCCACTTTGACGAAGGTGTTCAGCGAGGTCTTGAACTCCTTGCGCAATTGTTCGCGGCGCGCTTCGTAATCATCTCCGAGCACCTGACGGGCGAAGCGCTCGAACTTCCACGGGTTGTAGTAAGTCGAGGCGAGACTGGCGACCAGGGCCTGTCCGAAACTGCCACCGCGCAATGTAGGAACGCTGGAAGGCAACACGTGTTGTGCGGTGCCGCCATCAATGCGCACGGCCTGGCCTTTGAAGCGCAACTCGCCGGTGTGGCAAGCGGCGCAGGTGATGTCCAGATAATGCTCGGAGGCGTTGCCGGGATTCTGGTGCCGGGCAAAACCGACGGGGAGGTTGCCGGGGTTGTTCGCGCTCGCTTTCTGCTGCGGGTCGACCAGGAAGCCGAAACGGGCGAGATATTCAGGGGAGGCGAAGCGCTGCTCGGAGAAGGGCAGTTCCAGCGCTTCAAACCACTCGTAACGCAGGCCTTTGACTTGCGTACCTTGGGGCGTGAAGTAGTAGGTCTGCCGTTGCTCTTCGCTCCATTGATCCAGGTAACGTACCTGTTGCGGCGGGGTGTAGAAGGGCAATTTCGGATTGGCGACGTAATAGACGATCACCGCGAGGGCGATTACCGCCAGCATGATCAGCAGAGCGAGAATGCGGGATAAGAGGCGCAAGTTGAACATCCTTGTCGAATTGTTGCGCTGTTATGCCTGAGCGCCGCTGGCTGGGCAAGTGGCCATTACGCCAGATACTGAGTCAGGAGCCGACGAGCCTTGTCGTCCGTGAATGACAGAAGCTTCATCCAGCCGTTGCCCAAATGCGTTTTAATCCCTGAACTTATCGGAAGATTCCTGCTCTCATGCCGGTAGCCATTGGTCGTGGCGGCCTGATAAGCTCGCGGCTTTACTCGATTGCCCATTCGGCGCATGAACAAGGAAATAGCATGAAACAGCATCGGTTGGCGGCGGCGGTAGCCCTGGTTAGCCTGGTACTCGCGGGTTGTGACTCGCAGACCAGCGTAGAGCTGAAAACCCCGGCGCAAAAAGCTTCCTACGGCATCGGCCTGAACATGGGCAAAAGCCTTGCCCAGGAAGGCATGGATGATCTGGACTCCAAAGCGGTAGCCCAGGGCATCGAAGATGCCGTTGGCAAGAAAGAACAGAAGCTGAAAGATGAAGAACTGGTCGAAGCCTTCGCCTCGCTGCAAAAGCGTGCTGAAGAGCGTATGGCCAAGATGAGTGAAGAGTCGGCAGCCGCCGGCAAGAAATTCCTCGAAGAAAACGGCAAGAAGGCCGGTGTCACCACCACCGCTTCGGGCCTGCAGTACGAAGTAGTGAAGAAAGCCGATGGCCCACAGCCTAAGCCGACCGACGTCGTCACTGTTCACTACACCGGCAAGCTGACCAACGGCACCGTGTTCGACAGCTCCGTCGAGCGCGGCAGCCCGATCGATCTGCCAGTCAGTGGCGTGATCCCGGGTTGGGTTGAAGGTCTGCAACTGATGCACGTTGGCGAGAAGTACAAACTGTACATCCCTAGCGATCTGGCTTACGGCGCTCAGTCGCCAAGCCCGGCAATCCCGGCCAACTCGGTTCTGGTTTTCGACCTGGAACTGCTGGCCATCAAGGATCCAGCCAAAGAAGACGCCGCTGCCAAGTAACACGCAACGGCATCGCCAACAACGCCTCGCTTATGCGGGGCGTTGTTGCATCTGCAGGTCAGGAAAGGTAAACAGAGCGAACTGACGCCGTTCAACACAGTCATAGCTTTGAGGCTGCCCGCGCTAGACGCCCTGAGCTGCCAAGTCAATGAAATATTGGGCTTTTTTATGTGAGTAAAAAACGCCCGATCTGAGCGCAGCCCTTATGAAACGGGGCTCTCAGCGCTGAAATGCAGCTCTGTTCACAAGGTTATCCACAATTTGTGTGGATAACATTTCAACGGGAAGAATAGATGAAAGCTCCGTGGAATTTCGCTCGATTCCTGCCGTTGGCCGGTCGCCTGCTGGCCCGTGGACGCCTGCCGACCCTGTTGTTTGCCGTGGCCAGCAAAGGCGCCGCGCAAGGCAATCGCTTGGGCAAACTCAAGGATGATCTGCGCTTGCTGCAGTCGTTATGCCTGGCCTACTGGCGTGGCGAGTATCGCGCGATCAGTGCCAAGTCGCTGATTTCGGTGGTGGCGGGCCTGATGTATTTCCTCAGCCCGGTCGATGCCATTCCGGATTTCATTCCCATGTTCGGCATGCTCGATGACATCGCTGTCCTCGCCTGGCTGATGAAAACCCTCGATGACGAGCTCAACGCCTTTCGCCTGTGGCGCAAACGCCAGCAGCCCGAAAAGCTGGCGGTGGTTGAACGCCTCCCTGATACCCCTGAACAATTGCAGCTGCAAGGCCCGAAAAAACCCTGACTGACCAAGTCTGCCTACAGATAGATACCACTCGCGACCTTAGCCGCTGTTAGGATTACACTTCTAGGGAAAAGTGCCGACTCGCTAAGTGGTGTTGTCCTACGGGGTAGTCATGGATATTCAGATAATTGCACGCGATGGCGAACCCGAATACGCGGTTCTGCCGTGGGCTCAATATCAGGCTTTACTGAAAGCAGCAGGGATCAACGCAACACCGGCGCCGCAGCCAGCAGCGCCGCTCGCCACCTCGCCGGAGCCGATTCTTCCGGGTCTGGATCAATTACGCAGTTTGCGCGAAGGGAAGGGCATCGCCATCGAGGCGCTGGCCCGCACGGTAGGCATCAGCCCGTCTTACCTGGCCATGATCGAAAGTGGTGAGCGTCAGCCCGACGCCGCGATTCGCCGCAGCCTGGCCTGGGAACTGACGGTGCCGGGTTGGAGGGACGAATCGTGAGCGTACGCATCAGCCGTCAACATTGGGACGGATTGCTGGGGGAACTGGACCAGGCGCGCCGTCAGCGCCATCTTCTGACCTATCGAGCCTTGCTTGAGCGTTTGCAGCTGCCGACGCCGGCGATGCAGACGCTGACGGCTGCGCTGGAGCATCTGGCCGCACTGGACGCCAAAGCCGAGCAGCCGTTGCGCAGTTCGCTGGTCATCAGTCAGGGCGCGAGTCGTTTGCCACGTACCGGGTTCTTTGAATGTGTCGAGCGTCTGGGGCGTTTTTCCGGGCCGTCGGATGGCGTCGCGGCGGCGTCCTGGCATGCGTCGGAAGTGGTGCGGGTCTTCGAATACGAATACCCGGAATCGGCGGAGGCCTGAGTGTTTCTGCGGCTCAAGGCGCGGGCCGGTTACTGGCTGGCCCGCCGGCTGTTTCATTGGTCGTGGTTCGTTCGCCAGCCGCGTGGCTGGCGCTGGCTTGAAGGCCAGTTCGCGCGCATGGCCAACCTCGGCGATGTCGATGCTCAAAGCTTTTATGGGCACATTCTGACTTTTCGCGGCGTCGGGTTGGGCGCGCGTGAAGAAGGCGTGCGTCTGCTGCGTCTGGCGGCGTTGGCCGGCGACGGTAAAGCCGCTTATCAAGTTGGCGTGATCAGCCTCGCCGGTACCCCGAGCAAGGCGCCGGATCCCGTTGAGGCCGCTCGTTGGTGGAGCATGGCCGCCAAGGCCGGGCATCCGTTGGCCGAGCTGAAGCTGCAACAGCTGGAGGCTGGTGATTCAACGCAGTAATTCCATGTATATCTTCTAAGTAAACGCGGCGTGAGGTTTTCCTCACGCCGCGTTTACGTTTCTGCCTGCACGTTTTTCGCTTGATGCTGGATTGCAGATTAGTCCTACATCCTTTGCCTACTCTCCTGACTTCTTTCCTCTTTGATCCCCCGCACAGTTCCCGCGACTAATTTCTTGCGCGAGGGACCGCTCATGCTTCAGCCCGTTTTTCAGTCCACCTTGTTTGCTCGCGTGTGTTGATGGAAGCCATCGCGCGCATCGAGCAGGAACTCGACAGCTTTCCGCAAACGCTCAGCCTCTACCGCAAACAGCTTGATCACTGGCTCAGTCGCAGGGCGGACCAGATCAGCGAGGCAGCAGACCTGCCATCGCTGGTGGGTATGGAGCGGATCATCCGCTTCGGCGATAGCAGTACGTCGGTCAGCAGCAGCGACGACGAATTTTCCTCCAGCGTCGTCCAGTGCCCGCACGGCGGGCTGATGCAAATCGAGAGCAAGTTCGAATCGGTCTACGACATCCCGCTGGGCAACATTTCCGTCGATGTGGTCGACGTGGATAGCGGCAAAACCGCGCCGGTCACCCTTGATCAGCAGGGCAAGGGCGAGTTCAGAGGCGACGAGGGCAAGTTCTACCGCGTTCTGGTCCACAGCGCTGTCACCTCCAGTCAAGTCGACGAGCTGTTCAAATCCTACGACGGTTTGACCGGCGAACTTGAGCGCTGGCTGCGTAGCGAGTGGCAAGGTTTCAAGCCGCAGTGGTCACAGTCGGTGGCGATCGCAGCCAGCAACGGCATGCTCGCCGGCAGTTGGGCGGCCATCGAGGGGGTATGGGACAGCCTCGGTCTGCTCTCGGAAATTCTCCAGGATCCCGGCAAGTTTGCCGAGCGTTTGGGCAGTGGCGCGGCTGAGCTGATCGAGCTGGCGCAGACCGCTCCGGATCTCATGGAAAAGCTGCAGTTGCTGGTCAGTGACGAAGCGGCGATGTGCTTGCTGCTACGGTCGGCGAGTCTGTGGCTGGACATGCTGCCGCCCAGCGAGGTTGCCGGCAAGTCTGCTGAAGTGGCGTCGATGATGATCGTGCAACTGATCATCGATGTCTTGATCAGCGTGGTGCTGACGTTTGTCGGAGCGGGGGCGGGGATCGCTTATCTGACGCTGCGTCTGGCTGACCGCGCAACGCAGCTGTTCAACGTCGCCAAGCGTCTGGTCAAGGCGCTGTTCAGCATCGTCAACGCCTTTATTGAATACGTCGACCGCTACAAAGCCGTTGCCGCGCGGGGCATCGCCGCCGGGGTGAAAAAGGGCCGGATGCAATTGCGCTGGGATGCCAAGCGCAACGCCATGTTGAAGAAGGACGAGCCACACGACGACGCCCCCGACCAAGCAAAGAACCCCAACGGCGATGCCGCCGATTGCGTGCCCAAAACCTGTACCAACGGCTGCCCGGTGTCGATGGTCACCGGCGAAGAACTGCTGACCCTGACCGACGCCGTGCTCGATGGCGTGCTGCCCTTCGAGTTCACCCGCTTGTACCGCAGCAGCGCGGTCGAGATCGACATCGGCCTGGGGTTCGGCTGGAGCCATACGCTGGCCCATCGCCTGTCCTTCGACGGCGATGGCGTGATCTGGATCGACCACGAAAACCGCCGCACTCGTTTTCCCCTGCCCAACGTCGCGCGCCCGGCGATTCACAACAGCCTGTCGCGGGCGGCGATCTTTCTCGGTGATGAGCCGGAAGAACTGATTCTGGCGTTGGCCGGCGACAGCGCGCGGTTTTACCACTTTCGCGCCGGCCGGCTGACCACAATCAGCGATGTCTACGGCAATCGTCTGACCCTGCAACGCGATCGCTCCGACCGCATTCAGCGTCTGGACAACGGCGCCGGCCGCGCGCTGCTGTTGCGGTATGACCGCGCGCAACTGGTGGCGGTCGATTATCAGGTGTTTGTTCAGGGCGAGTGGATCACCGAGCAAAACCTCGCCACCTACAGCTTCGATGCCCGGCAACGCCTGCTGGTTGCGACCAACGCGGTCGGCGACAGCGAGCGCTACGACTACGACGATCAACACGTCATCCTCCAGCGCCAGCTGACTGGCGGTGCGAGCTTCTTCTGGGAGTGGCAGCGTGAGGGCAAAGCCGCCCGCTGCGTGAGGCACTGGGCTTCGTTCTCGCAGATGAACACCCGTTACGTCTGGAACGATGACGACGCCAGCGTGACCGTGCATTACGTCGACGGCACCGAAGAAGTCTACGTCCACGACGAGCGCGCGCGGCTGGTGCGCCAGGTTGCGGCCGATGGTGGTGAACAGCTCAAGGCCTATGACCAGCAGGGGCGCTTGATCGCCGAGCAGGATGCGTTGGGCGCGGTCACCGAATACCGCTACGACGAAGTCGGACGGCTGATCGCGCTGATTCCGCCGGACGATGCACCAACGTCCTACGAGTACCGCAACGGTTTTCTCTACAAGCGTTGCCGTGGTGATGCGGTGTGGATCTACCGGCGCAACGCTGAAGGCGCCGTCACCGAAGCGGTCGATCCCGACGGCCAGGTCACCCATTACTACTACAACCTGCGCGGGCAGTTGCTGTCGCTGCGCTACCCGGACAGCAGCCGCCACCGCTGGGTGTGGAACGAGCTCGGCCAGCTCATCGAAGAAACCCTGCCCGATGGTGGCGTGCGGCGCTTTTCCTACGATGCGCTGGGCCGGCGGATTACCACCCAGGACGAATTTGGTGTTGTCAGTCGTCAGCAGTGGGACGCGGCCGGCCGACTGATCCTGACGACTTCTCCTACGGGCAGCACGCGCGCCTACAGCTATGGCGCCTACGGCCAGATCACCGCCGAACGCGATGAACTCGGGCGCATCACCCGCTATGAATATGACGATGATCTGCACTTGGTCTCGCGGCGGATCAATCCTGACGGCACCCGCGTGCAGTACCGCTATGACCATGCGCGGCTGTTGCTGACCGAGATTGAAAACGAATCGGGCGAAAAGTACCGACTGGATTACACGCCGACCGGATTGATCCGACAGGAAACCGGGTTTGATGGGCGGCGTACGGCTTACGTCTACGACCCCAACGGGCATCTGCTGGAGAAGACCGAGTTCGGCGAGCAGGGTTTATCGCTGGTCACCCGCTACGAGCGCGACAGGGCCGGGCGTTTACTCGTCAAAACCCTGCCCGATGGCGCCAAGATCCGCTACGACTACGACCGCCTCGGTCGGTTGATCGGTGTCGATGACGGGCAAAACCATCCGCTGGCCTTCGAGTACGACCGTCAGGACCGGCTGATCACCGAGCATCAGGGCTGGGGCACCTTGCGCTACACCTATGACGCCTGTGGTCAGCTCAAACGCCTGCGCCTGCCGGACAACAGCAAGCTCGATTATCACTACGCCAAAGGCGGTGCGCTGTCAGCCATCGACCTCAACGGCACGCCGCTCACGCGCCACGTCTACCAGTCCGGTCGCGAACAGCAACGCCAGCAAGGCTTGCTGCTCAGCGAATACTCCTACGACGATCAGGGCCGCTTGCTTGCCCACGCCGTAGGCCATCGCCACGCCTCGCTGTACCGCCGCGATTATGCCTACAGCGCCAACGGCAATCTCGAGCACATCGCCGACAGCCGCCACGGCCAGCGCACCTACGGCTACGACGCCCTCGACCGGTTGATCCGCGTACGTCACTCACGCGACGAACTGCCCGAATCCTTCGCCCACGACCCGGCCGGCAACCTGCTGATGCAGGACCGCCCCGGTCCCGCGCAGATCAAAGGCAATCGCCTGTTGATGCAGGGCGACCGCCATTACGACTACGACGCCTTCGGCAACCTGATCCGCGAACGTCGTGGCCACGGCCAGACCCTGGTCACCGAATACCGCTACGACTGCCAGCACCGCCTGATCGGCCTGACCCGCCCCGACGGCCAGACCGCCAGCTACCAATACGACGCCTTCGGCCGCCGGATCCGCAAAACCATCGATGGCGCCGCCACCGAATTTTTCTGGCAAGGCGAACACCTCGTCGCCGAAAGCAGCGCCACGCAATACCGCAGCTTCCTCTACGAACCCGGCACCTTCCGCCCACTCGCGATGCTGGATGGCAAAGGCCCGAAAAAAGCCTGCCCGTTCTACTACCAACTCGACCACCTCGGCACCCCGCAGGAACTCACCGACTACAGCGGCGAAATCGTCTGGTCCGCGCAATACGACGCCTACGGCAAAGTCGCCGCTGTGACCCTGGCCGGCGAAGACTATCTGGATCAACCGCTGCGCTTCCAGGGGCAGTATTTCGATGCGGAAAGCGGACTGCATTACAACCGCCATCGGTATTACGACCCGAGGCTAGGGCGGTATCTGACGCCGGACCCGGTGAAGCTCGCGGGTGGGTTGAATCAGTACCAGTACGTGCCGAATCCGACGGGGTGGGTGGATCCGTTGGGGTTGAGTTGCATTTGTCCACCGTCAGCGCCG
Organism: Pseudomonas sp. AC083; assembly: GCF_979253165.1. Taxonomy (NCBI): domain Bacteria; kingdom Pseudomonadati; phylum Pseudomonadota; class Gammaproteobacteria; order Pseudomonadales; family Pseudomonadaceae; genus Pseudomonas; species Pseudomonas sp. AC083. The sequence goes on along the minus strand of NZ_CEEDDH010000019.1, from coordinate 118,831 downwards.
CGACGTCCTATGCGGTACGAGGCTGGTCGAGTGGTCGTCGAAGAGGGAGCGCCCCCGCTGCCAAAGATGACGGCGCAGGAACGACGGGCGAGGATTGATGAAGTGGCTGAGGAGAATGCAAAGCGGCGTGTGAGTGAGTATGAAGAACTTTATGACATGCACACTGTGAAAAAACATAGTTCGGAAATTCCCGATCGGGCACTAAAACAGCGAGCTATCAACGGCGCTGATCCTCACACAGGTGTCGTTCCGAGGCCTCCCAGAGGAAATCCAAGTTCACAATTTCACAACTGGCGAATGCATTTGGGGGCATTAAACAAGGCGATGACAAGGAATAAAAATGGCTTGATCATGCATACGGGTGACGATCAGCATGATACTCCGATAGTTAGGTTGGAATTGCCTGGAGCAGGGCGAGGGTACAAACCGAATAGGCGGGATTCGCAAAATCCGGTTTTGAATGATGATATGAGCTGGTTTGAAGTTAAGTTTGATAAGACAAATACGCAAGAACCATTTACGGGCTTTCCTTCGGAGAAAAAATAATGTTGAAACATCCGTATTTAGATAGGCCTTTCAATCCAAGATTTAGCTGGTTTATTGGCGTTTTTGATGTTTATGATCAAGAAGAGACCCGAGGTCTAGAGCTCGGCGTATATAATCCGAATATACCTACTGACAGGGAAAATCTTATACGGAGGTATTGTCTGAAACTGCCGTATCTTTCGTATAGGCATAAGTTGGTTCTATTTGAAGCCCTAGAGTCAGCGTTAGATGATTCAAGCTACGATTTCAGTAGCTTATTTGATATTGATGAGTGCGAAACTTCCAGTTGGCCTAGGGGGGAGTGGTATTCGTTAAATAGTCCGCGTAGCTTTTTTGAAGAAGTTTATCGCTTGGCGAAAGAGGTCTGGAGGGAAGACCTTGAGAAGGCTGCTGGTGAGGATAGATCTACATGGTGAGGACGATATCTCAATAAAATGATCATTATTTTCTTTGCTAGTTGAACTGATATTAAAGCCAGCAATTAGTTGCGTCGGCTTGCCTTCGTTGCAGCCCTGCTCCTACAGGGATCTTGTCGATATTCAGCGTTGTCCAATTAGATGCGGCAAATGGAGGTCGGGCGCGATGAGGCTATCAATCAAATAAACACTAAATCCCACAACCCCCTTCGCATGATGCTTAGCCTGCGAGGCCATCTCCGCAAGCTGGCTGGCATCAAGCGCTGCACAAGCCTCAGGTCGCAAATGCACCACCCCAATCGATAACGACAACAACGCAAACTCCTGCCGCACACCTTGGCGATTCGGCGCAATAAAACATCCCGCCTCAAGGTGTTCAGGCCGATAGAACCGGCGGCATTGGCTTTGGAAATCGTCGAGCAGTTGGTTGAGGCGTTTGCGCCAGTCTTCGGGGCCGAGGACGAGGAGGAAGTCGTCGCCACCGATGTGGCCGACGAAGTCGCGGGTGGGGTCGATGCGTTCGTTGAGGCATTGTGCCAGGCAGAGCAGGACTTCGTCGCCACGGCCGTAGCCGTAGATGTCGTTGAAGGGTTTGAAGCTGTCGATGTCGACGTAACAGATGATCGACTCGCGGGCCTGTTGCAGCAGCCGGGTGAGGCATTGCTGGATCGGTACGTTGCCCGGGAGCAGGGTGAGGGGATTGGCGTAGCGTGCCTGCTGGATTTTCAGTTCGGTGATCAGTTTCAGCACGTCGATCACCCGGCCGAGGCCCAGGTAACTGCCGTTGAGTGTGATGATGAAGTCTTCTTCGATGCGCTGGCGGGCGCGGCTGGTGATCAAGCGGCTGACTTGCTGCAGCGACTGGCTGATTTCCACGGCGAGGAAGTCATCGTTCATCAGGCGGCTGATCGGTTTGCGCGCGAACAGATCGGTGGCAAACGGTTTGAGCAGTGCGTCCGACAGCGAGTGGCGATGGACGATGCCGCAGGGCTGGCCTTGTTCGTCGAGCACCGCGAGCGAATTGAGGTTGGCCTGGCGGCGAAAGGCTTCCAGCACGGTGGCGGTAGGTGTATCGCGTTGCACGGCGGGCTGGTCGTTGAGCAGGGCGCTGAGGTCGCTGCCTTCGTCATTCAGCGCGACAGCGCTGCTATCGTGTTTGGGCATCAAGGCGCGAGCGTCGCGGGACGGATGTTCCTGAGGGCGGCCGAGCAGGTAGCCCTGCACCAGGTCGACGCCCATTTCAGTCAGCACCGCGAGTTCTTCCGGCAACTCGATGCCCTCGGCAATCACCTGCGCGCGGGACGCTTTGGCGATTTGCAGGATCGAGCCGACAAACTCTCTTTTCAACGCATCCTGATGAATGCCATCAATGAAGTGCCGGTCGATCTTCACGTAATCCGGACGCAATTCCGACCACAGGCGCAGGCTCGAATACCCTGCACCCAAGTCGTCCAGCGCAATGGAAAAACCCATCGCCCGATAGTGATGCAGAGCGGTTTGCAGCAACTGGAAGTCATCGATTGGCGTCTGCTCGGTGAGCTCGATGACCACCTGGCTCGGCGCAATGCCCAAGTCCTGCAGCAGTTGCAACGTTCGTCCGGGTTGGTGCGCGGCTTCGAGCAAGGATTCTGGCGAGACGTTGAGGAACAGCTTGCCCGGCAGTTGCTGCTCATTGAAGCGGCGACAGGCGCTTTGCCGGCAGGCGATCTCCAGTTCGCTCAATCGGCCAGCCTGTCGCGCCACGGCGAACAGGGCAATCGGCGAGTGAAGAGGGCTGTTGGACGGGCCACGGGTCAGGGCTTCGTAACCGAGAATGCGCCGTTCGGAAAGACAGATGATCGGCTGGAACAGGCTGTGTAAACCGCTTTGAGTCAGGATCGAGCTCAACGCGCTCAGCTGTTCGGTCGTGGTCATGGCAGTCTCTGGCGATAAAAAAAGGACCGGGAGCGCTTGCTCCCGGTCCTGTATTGCACGACAGAATGATGACTGTTTGATGACGATCCGGGGATCGTCAGCACTAAATTGCCATCACTTACTTCTTGGCCACCTGATTGCTCAGTTTCAGGTAATCCAGCAGCACGCGCCCGGTTTCGCTCAGGTAGGCATCGTCTTCCGGTTTGACCTTGTCCGGCTCGGCAGCGGCCAGTGCGTCTTCGTCTTCTTTCTTCAGCTCTTTGAGCGGTTCTTCGCCTTTGGCCTTGCGACGGATGTTCTCCATCGCCAGTTGCTTGGCGTCGATGTCGGCGTGCTGGGCGCGACGATCAGCTTCGTTGAGGCTGACGGTTTTTTCTTCCATCAGTTTCTGCGCCAGGGCCAGCTTGTCGCGGATGAACACGAACTCGGCATCCTTGTTGGTGCGCGCGTCATGTTCGGACTTCAGCTGGGCGAGGAACGGCTTGAACGGATCGGCCGCCGGTTTGATCGCCGCGCGTATGGTGTCCCACGGCATGGCTTCCGGCAGAGCGCTCTCGCCGATTTCCTTGGTGTCGATCAGCGATGGGTAGTCGATGTCCGGCAGCACGCCCTGATGCTGGGTGCTCTGCCCGGAGACACGGTAGAACTTGGCCAGAGTCAGTTTCAGTTCGCCATGGTTCAGCGGCTGAATGGTCTGCACGGTGCCTTTGCCGAAGGTCTGGCCACCGATGATCAGCGCGCGGTGGTAGTCCTGCATGGCGCCGGCGAAGATCTCCGAGGCCGAGGCGGACAGGCGGTTGACCAGCAGCGCCATCGGGCCTTTGTAGAACGCGCCCGGGTTTTCATCTTCGAGCACGTCGACACGGCCGTCGGCGTTACGCACGAGTACGGTCGGACCTTTGTCGATAAACAGGCTGGTCAGCTCGGTGGCTTCCTGCAGGGAGCCGCCGCCGTTGTTGCGCAGGTCGATGACTACGCCGTCGACTTTGTCCTTCTGCAACTCGGTGAGCAGCTTCTTGACGTCGCGAGTGGTGCTCTTGTAATCCGGATCGCCGGCACGGAATGCCTTGAAATCGAGGTAGAAGGCCGGGATCTCGATGACGCCAAGTTTGTAGTCCTTGCCGTCCTGTTTCAGGCTGAGGATCGACTTCTTCACGGCCTGGTCTTCGAGCTTCACCGCTTCACGGGTGATCGGCACGATCTTGGTGGTCTGATCGTTCGGCGCATTGCTCGCCGGGATCACTTCCAGGCGCACCACGGTGCCTTTCGGACCGCGAATCAACTTGACCACTTCGTCCAGGCGCCAGCCGACCACGTCGACCATCTCTTTATTGCCTTGGGCAACGCCGATGATCTTGTCGGCCGGAGCGACCTGCTTGGTCTTGTCCGCCGGGCCTGCCGGCACCAGACGCACGACTTTCACTTGATCGTTGTCGCTCTGCAACACGGCGCCGATGCCCTCGAGGGACAGGCTCATGTTGATGTCGAAGTTTTCCGCGTTATCCGGCGACAGATAGTTGGTGTGCGGGTCGTAGGACATGGCGAAGGTGTTGATGTACGCCTGGAAGATGTCCTCGGCACGGGTCTGGTCCAGACGCGCCAACTGATTCTTGTAGCGCTTGGTCAGGGTTTCCTGGATCTGCTTCGGCTCTTTGCCGGCGATCTTCTGGCGCAGCACTTCATCCTTGACGCGTTTGCGCCACAGGTCGTCGAGTTCCGCGGTGGACTTGAGCCAAGGCGCGTCCTTGCGATCGATCAGCAAGGTCTCCTTGGTGTTGAAGTCCATTTTGTCGACGCCTTTGTTCAGCTCGGCAAGGGCGAAGTCCAGACGCGCTTTGACGCGGTCCAGGTAGCGCTTGTAGATGGTGAACCCGGCGTTGAGGTCGCCGCTTTTGAGGAAGTCGTCGAACTGCGTCTTCCACTTGTCGAATTCGGCGATATCGCTGGCCATGAAATAGCTGCGCGATGGGTCGAGCAGCTTGATGTAGCTGTCGTAGATGATCACCGAGCGCGCATCGTCGAGCGGCGGCTTGCTGTAGTGGTGACGCTTGAGCAACTCGACGACGTTCAGGCTGGCGATGACTTCATCGCGATCAGGCTGCAACTTGTCCCAGCTGTTGGCTGCGAATGTGGTGCCCGACACCGGCAACAGACCGATACCGATGAAAAGAGCGAGGGCGGTGCTGGGGAGCAGATGCTTCATGCTGATTCGACGCGGGGACAATTGATAACGCATATTAGGCCGTCTTTGAAGTCGCCGGTTCTTTGAGAGCCGGTCGCATAATGCAAAAAGCCCGGCGCTACAGCTTCGGGCTCAGTCCAGACTCACTATGGAGGCAGTGTGAAGGCATTGCAAGGCGTTGAAGGTCAAGTGGCATGGGTTGAAGAGCCGAGTCCTACCTGCGATGTAGGACAAGTCCGCATCCGGGTGGCGGCAGCCGGCCTCAATCGCGCCGATTTATTACAGAAGGCAGGGCTTTATCCGCCGCCCCCCGGTGCCAGCCACGTGCTCGGTCTTGAGTGCTCCGGGGTGATCAGCGAAGTCGGTGCGGGCTCGTCCTGGCAAGTCGGCGACCGGGTTTGCGCCTTGCTGGCCGGGGGCGGCATGGCCGAAGAGGTGGTCGTCGACGGACGGCACGTGCTGCCGGTGCCTGAAGGTGTTTCGCTGATCGAGGCGGCGGCATTGCCCGAGGTGTACGCCACCGTCTGGCTGAATGTGTTTCAACTTGCAGCGTTGAAGCCCGGTGAGAAAATTCTCCTGCACGCCGGCGCAAGTGGAATCGGTTCAGCCGCCATTCAGCTGTGCAAAGCCTTCGGCAACCCGTGCTGGGTCAGCGTCGGTTCCGCCGAGCGCCTGGCTTACTGTGAAGCGCTGGGTGCGCAGGGCGGCGTGGTGCGCACCGATGATCTGGAGAGCCTGCGCGACTTCGGGCCGTTCGACGTGATTCTCGATCCGGTGGGCGGCAATTATTCAGCATTGAACCTCAAGCTGATGGCGCTGGACGGGCGTTGGGTGCTGATCGGTTTGATGGGCGGGCGCGAGGCGAAACTGGATCTGGCGCAGGTGTTGGCCAAGCGTGTGCAGCTGCTCGGTTCAACGTTGCGCAGTCGTGGCGATCAGTTCAAGGCGGATCTGCTCAGTGACCTGGGCCAGCATGTCTGGCCGCTGTTTGCCGAGGGCCGCTTGCGTCCGCAATTGGCCAAAGCGTTTGCGGTGAAGGATGCCGAAGCAGCGTTTGCCGAACTGGCGAGCAATACGGTGGCGGGCAAGTTGGTGTTGGTGATCAATGAGGGTTTGAGCTGACAGCAAAACAAGGTCAAAAGATCGCAGCCTTCGGCAGCTCCTACAGAGGCACGCATTCCAAAAGTAGGAGCTGCCGAAGGCTGCGATCTTTTGCTTTTATTTCCAGAGGTGGATCGGCCAGCCGGCCTTTTCGGCGTGCTCGAGTAGCACCGGATCCGGATTGACCACGTGTGGAAAATCCACTTTCAACAGCAGCGGCAAGTCATTGCGCGAATCGGAATAAAAACTCGCGCCTTCGAGGTTTTCTTCTTCGGCATCCAGCCATTCCAGCAAGCGGGTGATCTTGCCTTCGCGGTAAGTCAGCGTGCCGACGGTGTTGCCGCTGTACACGCCATGGGCGACTTCCAGTTCGATGGCCAATATCTCGTCGATGCCCAGACGATCGGCGATCGGGCGAACCAGGTGCGCACCGGATGCCGAAATCACCAGAATCCGGTCACCGGCCTTGCGGTGGGCTGCGATGGTTTTGGTCGCGTCGCTGAAGATGATCGGCTCAATGAAATCTTCCACCCACGGGGCAACCAAGTGCTCGATTTCCTCAGGGGTACGGCCAATCAATGGTTCGAGACTGAAGGCCATATAGTCCTCCATCGCCAGATGTCCGCGGCCATAGGCATCCATCAGTTCCTTGTCGCGCTGCATGAACGACTCGCCATCGACCCAGCCAAGGCGGACCATCTGCTCACTCCATAGCGAGGAGCAGTCGCCGTGGATCAACGTTTCGTCCAGATCAAAAATTGCCAAAGCCATCGGGTTCTCTCCGAGAACAGCTGCAAGCTACGAGCTAATAGCTGCAAGAATTAAAATCAGGTGCACCGCAGTCTACAACTTGAAGCTTGTAGCTCGAAGCTTGCAGCTGCTTTTATGCTACTTCGCACAGGGCCGTTGGATCGATGGAAAGTGCCAGGCGCTGTCCGTCGGGATGCAGATCGGCGGCGGAGCGGTTGAGTACGTCGACCACCAGTTCCACGCCGCGCGCTTCGACGCGATAGCGAATGACGTTGCCGAGCAGGCTGTGGCTGCGGATCTGCGCGTCGAGTTCGCCGTCGAGGCTCAGTTCGATGGCTTCCGGGCGGATGGCGATGCGGTGGTTGACCGGTCGTTGCAACAGCTTCGACGCAGCCTCGGCGTCGAGCAGGTTGTAGTTGCCGATGAAGCCGGCGGCGAACACATCGACTGGCGCGGTGTAGAGGGTTTCGGCGTCGCCGCTCTGGACGATCTTTCCCTGATTCATCAGGAAAATCCGGTCCGACATGGTCAGCGCTTCTTCCTGATCGTGGGTGACGAAGATCGTGGTCAGGCCGAGTTCGCGCTGGATCTGACGAATCTGTTCGCGCAGGTGTTTGCGAATCCGTGCGTCGAGCGCCGACAGCGGCTCATCCAGCAGCAACAAGCGCGGGCGGGTTACCAGTGAGCGGGCGAGGGCGACGCGCTGGCACTGACCACCGGACAGTTGATGCGGATAGCGGCTGGCGAAGTCGTGCAGTTCAACCAGTTTCAACACTTCTGCCACGCGCTTGTGGCTGTCATCGGCGTTGACCTTTTGCATTCGCAGGCCGAAGGCGACGTTCTGTTCGACGGTCATGTTGGGGAACAGTGCATAGCTCTGAAAGACCATGCCGATCCCGCGTTTCTGTGGGCTCAACGGCACGATGTCGACGCCGTCGAGGAGGATCTTGCCGCCATCCACCGGGGTCAGCCCGGCGATGCAACGCAGCAAAGTCGACTTGCCGCACCCGGACGGGCCGAGCAGGGTGACGAACTCGCCTTTGTTGATTTCGCAATCGATGTCGCTGAACACCGTGGTGCCGGCATAACTTTTCTGCAGGTGTTGGACGCTGACGTAGCTCATTCGCTTTTGTCCTTGTTCAAGATGTTGGCGATCCAGGTCAGGACCAGCACGAAAAAGAAATACGAAATGACCAGCGCACTGGTGAAGTGGCCGCTGCTGTTACGCATGTTGTTCAGGTACACCTGCAGGGTTTCGTAGCGCGTGCCGACGAGGATGTTGGCGAACACGAATTCACCGAAGAGGAACGAGAACGACAGTAGCAGCGCCACCATCAGGCCTTTGCGCAGATTCGGCAGCACCACCAGAAACGCCGCCTGAAAGGTGCTGGCGCCGAGCAGTTGCGCGGCGTCCATCAGGTCGCGCAGGTTGATCGCTTGCAGGTTGTTGGTGATCGCGCGGTACATGAATGGCAGCGCCACGGTGAAGTAGCAGCCGATCAGAATCCAGGGTGTGCCGACCATCGCCATCGGCCCGGAACCGTAAAGCTGCAACAGCCCCACCGAGGACACCACCGGCGGTACCGCGAAGGGCAGCAGGATGAGGATGTTCATCAGCGCATCGAGTTTCGGAAAGTAGTAATGCACGACGAACAGCAACGGCAGGATCAGCACCACCGATAACACCAGCGCGCCGACGCAGACGATCAGCGACTGACCGAATGCATGCAGAAAGCGCGGATCGCTCCACAGCTGGATGTACCACTTGAAGGTGAAACCGCTGGGCAGAATCGTTGCCGACCAACTGCTGGCGATCGAATAGACCAGCGTGCCCAGCAGCGGCAACAGCAGAATGGCGAACAGCAGATAAACCACGACGCGGTGGTAGAGGCCGGCCGGGCCGGATTCAGCGCGAGACATGGTAGCTCCTCTTCAACAGCAATTGATGCACGACGGTGACAATGGTCATCAGCGCCACGAGCACCACGGCCAGGGCGCTGGCCAGGTTCGGGTCAAGGGAAATGTCGCCGGAGACCATCGCCGCAATACGGATCGGCAGAACGTTGAAGTTGCCGGTGGTCAGCGCGTAAACCGTGGCGTAAGCACCGAGGGCGTTAGCCAGCAGGATCACGAAGGTGCCGAGCAACGCCGGGGTCAATACCGGCAGGCCAATGTGCCGCCAGAACTGCCAGCCGTTGGCGCCGAGCAGTGCGGCGGACTCGCGCCAGTCTTCACGCAGAGCGTCGAAAGCCGGGTAGAGCAGCAGCACGCCGAGCGGGATCTGGAAGTAGGTGTAGAGGATGATCAGGCCGGTTTTCGAATACAGGTTGAAGTCCTGAATGATCCCCGACTGCTTGAGCATGATGGTGATGCTGCCGTTGAAACCGAGCAGGATGATGAAGGCGAACGCCAATGGCACGCCGGCGAAATTGCTGGTCATGTTGGCGAAGGCATTCACGAAGTTGCGCAGCTTCGAATCCACTCGGCGCAACGAGTACGCACCGAGCACGGCGATGATGATGCCGAATACGCTCGACCAGAAACTGATCTCCAGGCTGTACTGGATTGCCTGCCGATAGAACTTCGAACCGAAGATCTTGCTGAAGTTGGCCAGGCCCCAGCCGGACTCTTCCGATTGCAGGCTGTTGATCATCACCCAGACCAGCGGGGCGATTTCGAAGACGATAAAGAACAGCGCGAAGGGCACCAGACACAGCGCCGCGAGCCATTTGCCGCGATTCATGACATTCACTTGAGCAGCTCCCGGCACACAGGTTTGTCGTGGGGTACGCCGAGCAGTTCGCAGACCGTGCCGCAGAGCTCGGTCTGCGTCGGCGTGGCGTCAGGGTTGAGGCTGAACGCATTGCCGAGAACGAACAGCGGCACCTGACGTTCTTCCGCCAGCAGGCCGTTGTGCGAGCGATCGTTGTTCATACCGTGGTCGGCGGTCACCAATACCTGATAACCAGCGTCGAGCCAGCTCTGCAGATAGTCGGCGAGGATGACGTCAGCCGAGCGCGCGCTGTTGCGGTATTGCGAGCTGTCGAGGCCGTGCTTGTGCCCGGCGTCGTCGATGTTCATCGGGTGGATCAGGAGGAAATCCGGCGCGTGGCGCAGGCGCAGGCTTTCGGCGTCGGCGAACAGGTGCGAATCCGGATAATGATCGTTCCAGTAGAAGTGACCGTACTGGATCGGCAGCGTCGGATCGTTGGTGTGGCGGTCGCGCGCAGCCACGAACGGTGAGCGGTTATACAACTCGCTGACCCAGTGATACGCCGCAGCGGCGGTTTTCAATCCGGCATCGCGGGCGTAGTGATAGATGCTGCGCTGGTTGGACAAGCGCGAGACATTGTTGTGGACGATGCCGCTGTTGATCGGCGGCACGCCGGTGAGAATACATTCGTAAAGCGGTCGGGACAGGGCCGGCAGTTCGCACTCCAGTTGATAGAGCGCCGCGCGTCCTGCGCCAACATAAGCCTGCAGATGCCCCATGGCGTGACACGCAACCTCATAGTTGAGGCCGTCGAGCACGACAAGGATGACGTTGTGCTTCATAGGGGCAAGAACTCCGAAAACAAATCTGGAACCAATCTGTGTAGGAGCTGCCGGAGGCTGCGATCTTTTGATGTTGCTTTTAAAAGGCAAGATCAAAAGATCGCAGCCTTCGGCAGCTCCTACAGATGAAGGATTACTTCATCTCGACGATGACTTCTTCGTTCCACTGCTGTGGCAGGGCTTTGGAAGTCTTTTCCCACGCCTCGGCGTCCTTGACCGGCGTGACCTTCTTGTACTGCTCGTTTGGCAGCAGTTTGGCTTTCACGTCTTCCGGCAGTTGCAGGTGTTCGGCGCGGATCGGCCGGGCGTTGCCGCGAGCAAGGTTGGTCTGGCCGGCGTCGCTGAAGATGTATTCGCGGGTCAGCTTGGCGGCGTTGGGGTTTTTCGCGTACTTGTTGATGATCGTGGTGTAGCCGGAAATCACCGAGCCGTCCGATGGAATCAGCACTACGTAATCATCGGGGTTGGCCATCTTGGCTTTGTAGCTCAGGCCATTGAAGTCCCAGACCACGCCGACTTCGATCTCGCCTTTTTCCATGGTGGCGATGGTCGGGTTGGCCATCGACAGACGACCCTGTTTGGCAAGGTCGGCGAACAGCAGCAGGGCAGGCTTGATGTTTTTCTCGTCACCGCCATTGGCCAGTGCGGCAGCGAGGACACCGTTGGCGGCCTGGGCAGCAGTGCTCACGTCGCCGATGGAGACTTTGTATTTACCGGTTTTCAGGTCCGCCCATTTGGTCGGCACGTCGGAGCCGTTCAGCAGCTTTTTGTTGACGATGAAGGCGATGGTGCCGGTGTAGGCAAGCGCCCAGTTGCCGTCCTTGTCCTTGGCCCAGTCCGGAATCTGATCCCAGGTGCTTGGCTTGTAGGGTTGCACCACGCCTTGCTTGACCGCGATCGGGCCGAAGGCGGCACCGACGTCGCCGATATCAGCGGTGGCGTTGTCTTTTTCAGCAGCGAACTTGGCGATTTCCTGGGCCGAGCTCATGTCGGTGTCGATGTGTTTCAGGCCGTATTTCTTGGCCAGATCTTCCCAGGTGCCTTTCCAGTTGGCCCAGTCATCGGGCATGCCGACGCTGTTCACGGCGCCTTCCGCCTTCGCAGCGGCTTCGAGGGTTTTCAGATCGGTGTCGGCCGCCATGGCGGCGGTGCACATAGCGATGGTCGAGCCTAACAGTGTTGCCAGGAAAAGCTGTTTCATTCCGAAGCTCCTTGGTCGTGTTCAACGCTGCGATTGCGGTTGATGTTGGTCTAGGTCAGCAATACCTGAGCCAATTTAGGTCGGCTGGATGACATTTTGATGTCGATGGCCTCGTGGTTGATCTTTTATCAACCATTGTCAGGAAGGTGCCAGATCAGCGTAGACCATGCCCAAAGCCCCGTAAGGCAGGGGACTTGGCCGATGTATTGCAAGTCGTGAAAGCGACCGTTCGGTAGTTTTGTCATCTGTCGGTCATCTGCACTGCCTAGGCTTGCACCATACGAAGGCGCTTTGATCGGCGTTCGGATTTGCCCCGAAACAGTGCTGGTCTAGTCCAGATAGGTAACGTTGATGCGCGATGAGGCAACGAAAGCGGTGACAGCGATTGGCCAAGTGCTGCAAGAGCAGATCGATCATGGTTTGCTGGCGGCCGGGAGCAAGTTGCCCGCTGAACGCAAGCTCAGCGAGTTATTCGGGACGACGCGGATCACTGTGCGTGAAGCGCTGTTGCAATTGGAGGCGCAAGGGCAGATTTATCGCGAGGAGCGGCGCGGCTGGTTCGTGTCGCCGCCGCGTCTGGCTTATAACCTGATGCAGCGCAGTCATTTCCACGCCATGGTAAGTGCGCAGGGGCGCGAACCTTCGACCGAGGTGATTTCGGCGCGGTTGCAGCCGGCTTCGGCGGCGGTGTGTGCGTGGTTGCAGCTGCCGGCGTTGTCGAGCGTGATTCAGATTTGCCGCTCGCGGCGCATTGATGGGCGACTGGTGTTGTATGTGGAGCACTATCTGAATCCGCAGTTTTTTCCGGGGATCCTCGAGTTTGATTTGAATCAGTCGATCACGGAGTTGTATGCGCGGCATTTCGATTTGCACTATGGGCGGGTGCGGTTTGAGATCGTGCCTACGTCTTTATCTGTCGATGCGGCGGCGGCTTTACGGGTGTCGGTGGGGAGTCCAGGACTGAGGATTGCTCGGGTCAATTATGATCAGCATGGGCGGTTGATCGATTGTGATCTGGAGTTTTGGCGGCATGATGCGATTCATGTAGGGGTTGATGTGGTTTGATCCTCTGGTCGCTGCGCTCCCACAGTCACCCCCTCTCTAATTGCCCACCGCCGCATTCCCATACAAATAATCCGTCGCCAAGGACGCTAATGTTCTCACCCCAACCACCAGCGCCGACTCATCTACAAAGAATCCCGGATTGTGATTCGGCGCGGCCTTGCTCATGTCCTGATCCCGCGGTGTCACGCCAAGAAATACAAACAACCCCGGCGCTTCTTTGGCGAAGAACGAGAAATCTTCCGCGCCGCCCACCAGCGGTCCCTGCACCACGTCATCCTTGGCGGCCCACTTCAATGTCGGCAGCATTTTCTCGGTCAGTGCCGGGTTGTTGATGGTCGGGTCGTATTTTTCGATGATGGTGACGTCGGCTTTCGCGCCGCCGCTTTCGGCGATTTTCTCGACTGTCTGGCGCACGTCGCTGTGCAGTTTCTGGCGGATGCCGTAGTCGTAGGAGCGGATCGTGCCGGTCATGTCGAGCGATTCGGGGATGATGTTGTAGCGGGTGCCGCCGTTGATGGTGCCGATGCTGACCACTGACGGGTAAGAGGAAATGTCGGTGCGGCGGCTGACCACGGTTTGCAGGCCGACGATGGTTTGCGCGCCCACGGTGATCGGGTCGATGCCGTCCCAGGGGCGGCCGGCGTGGGTTTGTTTGCCGTGGATCTTGATGCGCAGGTCGTCGGAGCTGGCCAGGGTCGGGCCGGGGCGGTAGGCGATCTGGCCGGCGGGGACGCCCGCCCAGACGTGCAGGCCGAACACCGCGTCGGGTTTCGGCGATTTCATCACGCCTTCCTCGACCATCATCTTCGCGCCCCAGGTATTTTTGCCGTCGGGAATAAAATCGCTCGGACCTTCCTCGGCGGGCTGGAAGTAGAACACCACGGTGCCGGGCAGGGTGTCGCGCATGCCGGTCAGAATTTTCGCTGCGCTGAGCAGGATTGCGGTGTGGGCGTCGTGGCCGCAGGCGTGCATGACGTCGACTTCCTTGTCGAGATACGTGCCTTTGGCTTTCGAAGCGAACGGCAAGTCGGAGACTTCCTTGACCGGCAGCGCGTCCATGTCGGCGCGCAGGGCCACGGTCGGGCCGGGCAGGGCGCCTTTGAGAATGGCGACAACGCCGGTGCGGGCGACGCCGGTTTTCACTTCCAGGCCCATGGCTTGCAGCTGTTTGGCGACCAGTTCAGCGGTGCGTTTTTCAGTGTTGCCAAGTTCTGGATGAGCGTGAAGGTCGCGGCGGGTTTCCAGCAGCTCCGGTTCGAGCTTCTGCGCCTGCTCGGCGATGCGCGTGCGGGCGCTGTCCATCGTCGCGGCGCTGGCGTGGCTGGCGACCAGGGTGAGCAAAAGGGTCTGGGCAATGCGCGTCAGTTGCATGGGCTTCTCCTTGATTATTGTTGTTGGCTTCCTTGCCTGTGACTGCATCCGCGCGCTTGAGTGCTATTCCTTCGGTTGACCGCCGCCGGCAGTAATCACCTGCACACTCATCCTTGGCGTCGCCAGATCCAGCCCCGCCTCATCCAGTTGCCGCTTCAGCGACAAATTGAACGCCCGGGAAACCTCCCACTGCTTGATCGGCGCAGTCTTGAACCGTGCGCGCAAAATCGCGCTGCCGGACTCGAAACTTTCCACGCCCTGAATCTCCAGCGGCGACCAGATGTTGCGGCGTTGCAGCGGATCGCTGCGCATCTTCTGGCCGACGTCGCGCATCAGTTTGATCGCGTCGTCGATTTCCATGTTGTACGGCACGGCGACGCGGAAGATGGCGTAGCCGAATTCCCGCGAGTAGTTCTTGATGCTTTTGATCTCGCTGAACGGGATGGTGTGGACGATGCCGTCGATGTCGCGCAGGCGTACGGTGCGGATGGTCAGGCCTTCGACGGTGCCGAGGTGGCCGCCGACGTCGACGTAATCATCGATGGCCAGGGAGTCTTCGATGATGATGAACAGGCCGGTGATCAGGTCAGCGACCAGCGACTGCGCACCAAAACCGATGGCCAGACCGATCACGCCGGCACCGGCCAGCAGCGGCGTGACGTTCATGCCCATGTTCGCTAGGGCGACGATCAGCGCGATGATGAAAATCGCCACGAACAGCACGTTGCGGATCAGCGGCATCATCGTCTGCGCCCGCGCATTCGCCAGGCCTTTGCGCGAGCGGGTGAGGGCGTGGTGCACGGCGGTGTCGGCGAGGATCCAGATCAGCCAGGAGAAAATCAGCGTGCCGATCAGGCTGAACAGTTTGACGCTGATGTCATGGCCATCGCCTTCGGCGAACGCGATCAGCGAATGGCCCCAGACGCGCAGGCCCAATTCGATGAAGATCAGCCACACCAGCAAATGCGTCAGGGTGTAGAAGAAGTTTTTCAGGCGCTCCGAGTACAGCGCATGGCGTTTCGGCCCGCGTTGCGGTTTCAGTGAATGGCGGCGCACCAGGCCGTTGATGACCATGCACAACACCAGCAGCACCGTGCAGATCAGCGACTGGCGCAGCGCGGTGCTGGTGTCGCCGGCGGAGACAAACGTGGCGAACAGCGAGATGCCGACCAGCACCAGTGCCGGCACGTACCAGAAGGTGCCGAGAATTTCGATGGTGTCGCTGAGGGCGCGGCGTGTCAGGCGCCGCGACAGCGGTTGGTTGCGGATCAGGTGCGCGATCGGCCGACGGAAACGCAGAATGAACAGGCCGGTCGACAGTGCCGCCAGCACATTGGCCGTGGTCGCGGCGGTGTGCGCCAGATGTACGCCCAAGCTCTCGACCAAGCGCGGATCGCTCAACGCTTCACCGAACGCGGCGAAGCTGCCGATCAGCCACAGCGGCCGAAACGCCTGATGACGCAGGATGTACAGCGCGCGATGACGGTGCGGGCCGTCGAGCAGGGAGAAGGCGATCACGCAGATCGCCGAGAAACAGGTGCCGACCACCAAGGCATACGCCAGCACCATCGCCAGGCTTTTGCCCAGCGAAGACGGCAGCACGTAGCTCATGTACACCGTGATCACCAACGCGATCAGCCACGGCCCGAGCTTGCGCAGGGCAAAACGCAGCATGTCGAGGGCCTTGGGGTGTTGCGGCAGTTCTTCGGTGAGGCCGAAGCGCAGACGCACGCGGTGGCCAAGCCAGATCAGCGCGGCGGCGAGCAGGCTCCAGACCATCAGGATCACCGCGAAACCGAAGATGATCGGCAGCCATTCATTGGCCGGCAGCAGCTTGCTGGTCAGTTCGTCCTTGGCCAGATCGAATTCGTTGGACCAGCGGGTAATCGGGCTGTCGGCGCCGGAAAACTGTTTTTCGAAGCTGGCGAGGGTGCCGCCGATCAGGCCCAGCACGCCTTCTTCCGGGGTGGCTTGAGCTTTCTTCGTAGCGTCGCGCAGCTTCTTCAGATCGCTGAGCAACTGCGCGCGTTGCTTGTCGTTTTCCAGCGCCTTGATCACTTCGTCCAGCGACTGGTCGAGGGGTTCCACGGCTTCAGGCTGCGGTTTGGAAGTGTTGAGCAGGCCGGGCAGACCGACTGCCTGGGCGGGCGCCAGCGGCAGCAGCGTCATCAGGCAGACAAGCAGCAGACCGGGCAAAGCAAAAAGACGAGCAAACACCAGAAGACAACCTCGCGATAGGCGGATGCGCTGGAGTGTACGAGGCCCCTTGGCGCAATGCGAGCCGGGCGCGGTCATTCGTTGAGTTTGGCGAGGATCTTGTAGACCACCGTGGCGAGGATCATCAGCATGCCGATCCACATGGCGAACACGCCGGCGTTCTTGTCGCGGAAGTTGAAGCCGATGGCCAGCAGGATCATTCCGCTGAGGATGGGAATGAGCATGGCGTGGAAGGAGGACATCGAGATCATGAAGACTGCCTTGTCTGTAGAGGATTCTTGCAGTCTAGGCGGGTTTTCGAGGCAGGGTGTGATGTGGCTCAGGAATGCATCAGGCCGAGAGGATTCTGCTGTCTGCACAGGCGCTTTCGCGAGCAGGCTCGCTCCCACAGGTTGATTGGCATTCCAAGTGGAGATGACTGGCTCCCACAATAAAATGCAGTTCAATTGTGGGAGCGAGCCTGCTCGCGAAGCTTGTCAGCCGTTACGGCAATTCACGACTGGCATAAAACGCGCTGAGCACTTTGACCAGATGCGCCAGGTCATGGCTGCCGCACAGTTCGCGAATCGAGTGCATGGCAAAGGTCGGCAGGCCGATGTCGACGGTGCGCACGCCCAGATGGCTGGCGGTGATCGGGCCGATGGTCGAACCGCAGCCCATGTCGCTGCGCACCACGAAGCTTTGCACCGGGACTTCTTCGGCCATGCACAGATGGCGGAAGAAACCGGCGGTTTCGCTGTTGGTGGCGTAGCGCTGATTGCTGTTGACCTTGATCACCGGGCCGGCGTTGAGTTTCGGCCCGTGGTTGGCGTCGTGCTTGTCCGCGTAGTTGGGATGCACGCCGTGGGCGTTGTCGGCGGAGACCAGCAGGGATTTCTGAATCGTGCGGACGAACTCGTCGCCTTCCGGCAGCAGGCGGCGCAGAGTCTGTTCGAGCATCGGGCCGTCGGCACCGCATGCCGAGCAGGAGCCGACTTCTTCGTGGTCGTTACAGACCAGCACGCAGGTTTCGTCGGTTTCGGCGGTGAGCAACGCTTGCAGGCCAGCGTAGCACGACAGCAGGTTGTCCAGACGCGCACCGGCAATGAAATCGCCGTTCAGGCCGATCACCGCCGCGCTTTGCGTGTCGTAGAAGCTCAGCTCGTAATCCAGCACCACGTCGGCGTTCAGGCCGTGTTCGCGGGCCAGTTGATCAGTGAGTACGGCGCGGAAATCGACGCGCTCGTCACCGGCGAATTGCGCCAGGATCGGCGGCAGTTCGGTCTGCGCGTTGATCGCCCAGCCTTGGTTGGCTTCGCGGTTGAGGTGAATGGCCAGGTTGGGAATGATCGCGATCGGTGCCTTGAAGTCGATCAACTGGCTCTCGACCTTGCCGTCACGGCGGAAGGTCACGCGGCCGGCCAGCGACAGATCACGGTCAAACCACGGCGCCAGCAGCGCGCCGCCGTAGACTTCGACGCCCAGCTGCCAGAAACCCTGACGCTGCAGTTCCGGTTGCGGCTTGACCCGCAGGCACGGGCTGTCGGTATGGGCGCCGACCAGACGGATACCGTCGTGCAGTGGCGAGTTGCGGCCCATTTTGATCGCGACGATCGAGGAGTCGTTACGGGTGACGTAATAGCGGCCGTTGGCCTCGGTGGACCATGGCTCGCGCTCGTCGAGGCGCACATAACCGGCGGCCTCCAGACGCTGAACGAGGCTGGCGGTGGCGTGGAACGGGGTAGGGGAGGCCTTGAGAAAGTCGATCAGGCCCTGGTTCAACTCTGCGCGCATAAGAAACTCCAGACAGCAATGGGCGGCAGTTTAACGTATTGGCCGGGGAATTGAATCCGGACCGGCCCCATGGGGGAGCGAGCAGGCTCGCTCCCCCATGGGGCCGGTGCTGCTGTCAGAACGGGGCCGGGCACTCGAAGCGCAGGCGTTCGCCGGTTTGCGGATGAGTGAAGCTAAGCATGCTCGCGTGCAGACACAGACGTGGCCAGGCCGCCAGCGCTTGCTCGTGGGCGTAGAGTCCGTCACCGAGCAGCGGATGGCCGATCGACAACATGTGCACGCGCAATTGATGCGAGCGCCCGGTGATCGGTGTCAATTCGACCCGGCACCAGTCGCCGCAACGTTCCAGCACCTTCCAGAACGTCATTGCATGCTTGCCGAATTCGTGATCGACCACATGCCGTGGTTTGGTCGGCGGATCGTAGCGCAGGGGCAGATCGATACTGCCGCTGTCCAGCTCCGGCTGACCCCAGGCCAAAGCGGTGTAGGCCTTTTCGGTTTCGCGATCATGAAACTGCCGCGACAGCTCGCGATGGGTGTCGGCATCCCGGGCCAGCAGAATGATGCCGGAGGTTTCCCAGTCCAGGCGATGGACGATGCGCGCTTCCGGGTAGCCGTTTTCCTGCAGGCGGGTAATCAGGCAGTCCTTGTTGTCGTCAGCGCGACCGGGCACCGAGAGCAGCAGGGTCGGTTTGTCGACCACCAGAACGGCGGCGTCCTCATGAATGATGCGGATGTTGGACAGCGGCATTAAAACAGCCTCGTAACAAATGCCAACGGCGGCTCGGAGCTGCCGATAACCCTGTAGGAGCTGCCGTAGCGACTGCCAAATCGACTCAGCGATCGGGCAGGGTGATGTTGAGTTCCAGAATCGAGCAACTGCCCTGGCTTTCCAGTGCAACATGTACGTCGTCGTTGCCGATGTTGACGTACTTGCGGATCACGTCGACCAGTTCCTTCTGCAAGGCTGGCAGGTAATCCGGCGTGCTGCGCTGGCCGCGCTCATGCGCCACGATGATCTGTAGACGCTCTTTCGCTACCGAGGCGGTACTTGGCTTTTTGTTGGCACGAAAGAAGTCAAAAAGGTTCATTACCTACCTCCAAACAGGCGCTCGAAGAATCCCTTCTTCTCGACATCGAGGAATCGGTGGGCTTTTTCTTTGCCCAGCAGGCGGTCGACGGTATCGCTGTAAGCCTGACCGGCATCGCTCTGGTCGTCGAGAATAACGGGCACGCCCTGGTTGGAAGCCTTGAGCACCGCCTGGGATTCCGGGATGACGCCGAGCAGGGTCACCGAGAGGATTTCCTTGACGTCTTCAACGCCGAGCATCTCGCCCTTTTCAACACGCTCCGGGTGGTAGCGGGTGATCAGCAGGTGTTCCTTGATCGGGTCTTCGCCACGTTCGGCGCGGCGCGATTTGCTTGCCAGCAGACCGAGCATGCGGTCCGAGTCACGTACCGAGGACACTTCCGGGTTGGTCACAACGATCGCTTCATCGGCGAAATACATGGCCAGGTGCGCACCTTTCTCGATGCCCGCCGGGGAGTCGCAGACGACGAACTCGAATTGTTCCTTGAGCTCCATCAGGACTTTTTCCACGCCTTCGACGGTCAGCGCGTCTTTGTCGCGGGTCTGGCTGGCCGCCAGTACGTAGAGGTTTTCCAGACGCTTGTCTTTGATCAGTGCCTGTTGCAGGTTGGCTTCGCCGTTTACCACGTTGACGAAGTCATACACCACGCGGCGCTCGCAACCCATGATCAGGTCGAGGTTACGCAAGCCCACGTCGAAGTCGACGATCACTGTTTTGTGGCCGCGCAGAGCGAGACCGGTACCGATAGCGGCGCTGGTGGTGGTCTTACCCACACCACCCTTGCCGGATGTAACCACGAGAATCTTGGCCAAGGTGTTTCACCCCTAAGGAAGAAGGACTGTTCAGCCCCTGAAAAACATCTCTTGAAAACTACTGCAGTCGGACAGCCTTGGCTGGAATTTGGCTTTGGGCCTTTTTCCTACTTCGTTTGAGCCGTTTTCGCTACGTTTTAGAGATGCTTGGAAAATGCGGCAGTATCCGTTAAAGCCGAATGATGTTCAACACGTCGCCTGACAGGCTGACCTGGACGCCCGAGCCCCACATCGGATCGCGACGCAAATCCTCGGAGACCTTGTAATGACCGGCGATGGAGATCAGTTCAGCGCTCAATTGCTGACAGAAAATCCGTGCCTTGGTGTCACCTTTGACGCCGGCCAGTGCTCGGCCGCGCATCGGGCCGTATACATGGATGTTGCCATCGGCGAGAAGTTCCGCCCCCGGACTGACCGAAGAGACCACGACCAGATCGCCACCCTGGGCATATATCTGCTGGCCACCACGTACTGGCGTGGTGATTACGCGGGTCGGTTTGACGCTCGGCTCAGGTGGCTTTTCCGGCTTCTTTTTGACTTCGGCTTCCGGCGTCTCCAGCGGGCGCTCGCGGGCGCCGGAGGGCGGCAGCACGGGGATGTCGATGGCGATGGCAGCGGCGATGTCTTCGATGCGGCTGGCGCGAATGGCCAGGGTACGCAGACCGTGCTGACGGCAGACGCGCATCAGCCCCGGCAGGTCAACCGCGCCCTGATTCGGCGGCAGTTTGTCCAGCGCCAGGACCAGCGGTGCATTGCTGAAAAAATTCGGCGCCTGGGCGACTTTCGCGGCCAATTGCCGATCGAGGCTTTCGAGGTCGTTACGGGCCAGTTCCAGCACAGTGATGGCCAGCATGCTGCCCTTGAGCTGGAATACGGGATCTTGGTCTAACGGGTCGGTTTGGCTCATGTCGGCATACAACGGCTTGTCACTAAAAGTGCCGAGACTTATAACGAGAACGCCCGCGAGCCGCAAGCCGGGTCGAACGATGTAGAATGCGCGGCCACTGTATTTACGGAAGCTTTAATGGATCGCCCGCGTTTTCGAAAAGCATATCTTGCTCCGCGCTTCTGGCCGCTTTGGTGCGGCCTGGGGCTTTTGTGGCTGATCGTGCAGTTGCCGTATCCGGCGCTGCTGACCATCGGTCGAGTTTTGGGCGCGTTGATGTATCGCGTCGCCAGCGACCGGCGAACCATCGCCCGGCGCAATCTGGAATTGTGCTTCCCGGAAAAATCCGCCGCCGAGCGCAAACGCCTGCTCAAGGAAAACTTCGCCTCCACCGGCATTGCCTTTTTTGAAATGGCGATGAGCTGGTGGTGGTCGCGCGAGCGTCTGGCGAAACTGGCCCACGTCGAAGGCCTTGAACATCTGCAGAAGGCCCAGCGCGAAGGCAAAGGCGTGATCCTCATGGCCGCGCATTTCACCACGCTGGAAATCGGCGCGGCGCTGCTCGGCCAGCAGCACACCATCGACGGCATGTACCGCGAACACAAAAACCCCTTGTTCGACTTCGTCCAGCGCCGTGGCCGCGAGCGGCACAATCTCGATTCGCTGGCGGTGGAGCGCGATGACGTGCGCGGCATGCTCAAACTGCTGCGCTCGGGACGGGCGATCTGGTATGCGCCGGATCAGGATTACGGCGCCAAGCAGAGCGTCTTCGTGCCGCTGTTCGGCATTCAGGCCGCCACTGTCACTGCGACGACCAAGTTCGCGCGCCTGGGTAAAGCCTTGGTGGTGCCGTTCACTCAGGAACGTCTGGCCGACGGCAGTGGTTATCGCCTGGTGATCCATCCGCCGCTGGAAGACTTCCCCGGCGAGAGCGAAGAGGCCGATTGCATCCGCATCAATCAGTGGGTCGAGAGCGCTTTGCGTGCGTGCCCCGAGCAATATCTATGGGCGCATCGGCGCTTCAAGAGTCGCCCGCCGGGCGAGCCGAAGCTTTATCCCAAGCGTCGTTGATTAGCCGATCTGACAAGCACCGTGGAGTGTTGCGATGAGTCCTGCTGAACCGGTTACAGGTTTGATTCTTTCCGGCGGCGGGGCTCGGGCGGCTTATCAGGTCGGGGTGCTGGCGGCGATTGCCGAGTTGCTGCCGGTCGGCGCGGACAATCCGTTTCCGGTGATCGTCGGCACCTCGGCCGGGGCGATCAATGCGGTCAGCCTGGCCAGTGGCGCCACGGACTTTCGAGTCGCCATCGAACGCCTGACCCAGTTCTGGCAGGGCTTTCGCAGCCACCGCGTGTTGCGCAGCGACTGGCCGGGCGTGATCCATCAAGCCAGCCGCTTCGTCAGCCACAGCCTGCTCGGCCTCGGTCGACAGATGCCGGTGGCGCTGCTCAACAGTTCGCCGCTGCGCGAACTGCTCGAGGAAAAACTGCACCTGCCCGGCATCGCCGAATCCATCGCGCGCAAGCAATTGCATGCGGTGGCGGTGACCGCGTTCGGCTACGAATCGGGGCAAGCGGTGACGTTCTATCAGGGCGGCGGCACCATCGACGCCTGGCTGCGGCACCGCCGCATCGGTGTGCCGACGCAGCTGTCGGTTGATCATCTGTTGGCCAGTTCAGCGATTCCGCTGTTGTTCGCGCCGGTGAAAATCGGCGAGGAATATTTCGGTGACGGCGCGGTGCGCCAATCGGCGCCGATCAGCCCGGCGCTGCATCTGGGTGCCAGTCGCGTGCTGGTGGTGGGCGTCAGCGGCAACCCGCGCGGCGTTGATCCGCAGCAGCCGCTTGAGCGCGCCTACAGCGGCCAGCAACCGACGCTGGCGCAGATCGGCGGGCACATGCTCAACAGCACGTTCATCGACAGTCTGGAGAGCGATATCGAGTTGCTGCAGCGTCTGAATCAGTTCAGTCATTTGCTCCCGGCCGGCACACCTACTCGTGCGCTGGGTGTGGCGCCGGTGGAAGTGCTGGTGATTGCGCCAAGTCAGCCGATCGACGAAATCGCCGCGCGGCATCGCCAGGAGCTGCCAGCGGCGTTGCGCCTGTTTCTGCGCGGGCCGGGCGCGACGAAGACGAGCGGGGCGGGGGTGCTCAGTTATCTGCTGTTCGAAGCGGGGTATTGCAGCGAGTTGATCGAGCTGGGGCGGCGCGATGCGTTGGCCAAGCGCGAGGAGCTTTGCCGGTTTTTGCGGATATCTGAAGCGGTGGCTCCGGCCTGAAATCTGCGGTGAGGCCTTCGCGAGCAGGCTCGCTCCCACATTGGAACTCGGTCTGAATGTGGGAGCGAGCCTGCTCGCGAAGCTTTTAGGGTCAGAAGTGGAACTTGACCAGGAAGCTCGTGGTGCTCTGATCGGTCTTGAAGTACTGGCTGTCCTTGATCCCGTACTTGTCCGACCAGTAGTCGTACTCCACACCGACATACAACTGCTTCTCGCCGAAATTCAGCGCCTTGCCCAGGTCGTATTTGACCTGCGGGTTGAAGTGCAGGTTGGCGTGGTAGTCGCCCTTGGAATTGGAGTCGTTGTCGACCACCCAGTCCATGAAGCCGTCGATGAGGATGTTCGATTTGCCCACCGGGATGGTGTAGGACCAGACCGGGGTGATCTGCCAGACATTGTCACCGGCGCGTGCGCCCTGGGTGTGACGCTGATAGAAGTTCAGCTGGAAGTAGTCGAAGCCCGGGATCGCCAGGTCGAAGCCCGGACCGATCAGGTACGACTCGGTATCGCCTTCACCGAACTCGTAGGTCATGGCCAGCAACACGTCAGTCACCGGGCCGAAGGCCAGTTTCTGATCGAAGATCTTGCCGAACGACAGACGCGGGCTGAGCTCGCCGTAGTAGGTGTTGGAGCCGACGCCGCCATCATCCTTGCCGTTGTAGAAGATCTTGTCGATGAACAGGAAGTTGTCCCCATACTTCCAGGCATCGGCGTGCTCGAAGGTCACGGTCTGCTGAATGCGCGGGTTGACCTGGAAGTCCTTGCCATACAGGTAGGTCAGGCTGTTGTTCTGCCACTGCAGCAGGCCTTCGGCCATCGCCTGGCCGCCGGCGAACATCGATCCGGCCAGCATCAGGCTGGTGCACATACGTTTCATTCGGTTGCTCCCAAAGTAGGTGTTCCACGTTATTTTTTTAGTTCGGCGCTCTGATGTGGCGCCTTTTTTCGTACCGCAAATTTCATCCGATCGGTCAGCTTTGAATGCTGGTAGCAAAAGCTGCGCCAAGGCTTTCGAAAAACCAAAAAACGCCCGTTCGGCTGCTGAAAAACAGTCGACGAGCGTGTTTTCGGGATGCCTCAGGACTGACCGCAGCCGGGATAAGTTGGCTTTTCGGTCAGAAATTGAATTCGGGCTTTTTTTTAAAGCGAATTCGGAAGGCCGCGGAGAATACTGACTCCTCGGCCAAGGCTCAAGTGCCCCGCAACAGAGCACCGACGACAGGCATGGCGCACGGTTGCGGACCATTTCAGAAGTGCACCTTCAGCAGCAGGCTGGCAGTGTTCTGGTTGGTATCGAACGAGTGGCTGTTTTCAATGCCGTATTTGTTCTTCCAGTAGCTGTACTCGGTGCCGACGTACACTTGCTTCTGACTCCAGCCCAGGGCTTTGCCGAGGTCGTATTTGATCTGCGGATTGATGTGCAGGTTAGCGTGGTAGGTGCCGCGTGAGTTTTCGTCGTTGTCGACGACCCAGTCGAGGTAGCCGTCGATCAGCACATCGGAATTGCCCAACGGAAAGCTGTAGGACCACGCGGGGGTGATCTGCCAGACACCGTCGCCGGGCCGCGGGCCTTCGGTCTGGCGACGGAAAATGTTCAGGGTGACGTAGTTGAAGCCGGGCACTTTCAGATCGAAGCCGGGACCGATCAGGTAGGCCTCGCTTTCACCTTCGCCGTACTCGTAGGTCATTGCCAGCAGCACATCCTTGATCGGACCGAACTCGATCTTGCGATCAAGGATCTTGCCGAACGACAGGCGCGGGGTGAACTCGCCGTAGAAGGTGTGCGGACCTTTGTTCGGGTCCTCCTTGCCGTTGTAGAAGATCTTGTCGACGAACAGAAAGTTGTCGCCGTACTTCCACTTGTCGGCGTGCTCGAAGGTGACCGTCTGCTGATACGACGGGTTGATCGCGAAATTCTTGCCGTACAGATAGCTGAGGCTGTTGCTCTGCCACAGCAGCAGATCGCCGGCCATGGCCTGACTCGCGGCCAGCAGGCCGCCACTCAACAGAACGTTGCTTTGCGTGCGGATCATCTGTTGCTCCCTGTTGTTTTTATTGTTTGAGGCACAAGCAGTTGCGTAGTCCCTGTGGGAGCGAGCCTGCTCGCGAAGCGGTTGTGTCAGTCGCCATCAATGTTGAATGACACAGCGCTTTCGCGAGCAGGCTCGCTCCCACAGGTGGTGTGGTGGTTTCAATCAGTGCGCATGGCAATCATTGATCGCCGCACGCTCCTTGCCGCCGAGGATGTTGAACAGCAGGTTCAGGGTCAGCGCGCTGAGGGTGGCCATGGCGATGCCGCTGTGGGTGATCGGGCTCATCCACAGCGGCAGGTGGGCGAAGAATTCCGGACGTACCACCGGGATCAGGCCCATGCCGATGCTCACCGCGACCAGCAGCTGATTGCGGCGGTCACCGATGTCCGCCTCCTGGAGGATCTTGATGCCAGTCGCGGCGACCATGCCGAACATCGCAATCGCCGCGCCGCCCAGCACCGCCGGTGGAATCGATGCCACCAGAAACGCCGCTTTCGGCAACAGGCTGAGGACGATCAGCAGACCGCCGGCAACGATGGTCACCGATCGGCAGCGCACACCGGTCATCTGCACCAGGCCGATGTTCTGCGCGAACGAGGAGTGAGTGAAGGTGTTGAAGAAACCGGCGAAGAACGACGCGCCGGCATCGCACAGCAAGCCGCGACGGAGCATGCGCGGGCAGACTTCCTGGCCGGTGATTTTGCCCAGCGCGAGGAACATCCCGGTGGACTCGACGAAGATGATCACCACCACCAGACACATCGACAGAATCGGCGCCAGCTCGAATTTCGGCATGCCGAAATGCAACGGGGTGACGAACTGAATCCACGGTGCGCTGGCCATGCCGCTGAGGTCGACCATGCCGATCACGCCGCACAATACGTAGCCCAGGCACATGCCGATCAGCACGGAAATGTTGACCCAGAATCCGCGCATGAAGCGGTGAACCAACAGGATGGTGGCCAGCACCAGCGCGGCGATGGCCAGATAAATCGGCGAACCGAATTGCGCGGCGTCGACCCCGCCACCGGCCCAGTTCACGGCCACGGGGAACAGCGATAAACCGATCGAGGTGATGACCGTGCCGGTCACCAGCGGCGGGAAGAAACGCACGACCTTGGACATGAACGGCGCGATCAGCATGCCGAAGAAACCGGCAGCTATCGTCGCACCGAAGATGCCTTGCAGACCGATGCCGGGCATGCCGGCCATGGCCACCATGCTGCCGACCGCAGCGAAACTGGCACCCATCATCACCGGCATGCGAATGCCCATCGGGCCGATGCCGAGCGACTGCACGATAGTGGCGATGCCGGCGACGAGCAGGTCGGCGTTGATCAGGAAGGCGATTTCTTCACGACTCAGGCCAGCGGCCTGTCCGATGATCAGCGGCACCGCGATGGCACCGCCGTACATCAGCAGAACATGTTGCAGACCGACCAGGATCAGTTGCAAAAGGGGCAAACGCTGAATGGCGGGTGCGTCGGGGATGCGCGCTTTGGACAGCTCGGACATGCAACACCTCGGATCTTTTTTATTCTTGTGATTAACAGCTGCCGGGTTGCTTGCAGCTGTTTCTTTGCATCAGGGGAAACCGCGTTGCGGCGGCCATTCGCGAGCAGGCTCGCTCCCACAGGATCTCTGTAGGCGTGAGCCTGCTCGCGATGCTTTTAACGATTAATTGGTTTGCGCTCCCTGGGCAATCCAGGCACCGATCAGGTCACGTTCCTGCTGGGTCATCTGGGTGATGTTGCCCAGTGGCATGATCTGCGTGGTGATGGCTTGCGCCTGAATGCGCGCGGCGTTCTGGCGGATCTGCTCGGGGGTGTCGAACATCACACCGGCCGGGGCTGCGCTGAACAACGGGCTGGTCGGCTTGGACGAGTGGCACACCGTGCAACGCTCTTGAATCACGTTGTGCACTTTGTCGAAACCGGGGTCGGCATTCGAGGCTTGCGCGGGCGCCGCCGCAGGGGCAGCGGGTGCCGCAGGTTGCGCCGCTTCGGCCGGTTTCGCGCCACCACCCAGTGCCGTTTCCGGCAGCGGTTGGTACTCGATTTTCGCCGGTGCCTTGGCCACTTCAGGTGCAGTCGACATCGGCGTCGGGCCGGTGACGTAGGCCAGGCAGATCATGCCCACCGCTGCCACCGGCAGGGTCCAGGCAAACTTGTGGCTGTCGTGACGGGTGTTGAAGTAGTGACGCACCAATACCGCCAACACCGCGATCCCGGCGAGGATCAACCAGTTGTACTGGCTGCCGTAAGTGCTCGGGAAGTGGTTGCTGATCATGATGAACAGCACTGGCAGGGTGAAGTAGTTGTTGTGACGCGAACGCAGCAAGCCTTTGGCCGGCAGGGCCGGATCCGGCGTACGGTTCTCGGCAATCGCAGCAACCAGTGCCCGTTGCGCCGGCATGATGATGCGGAACACGTTGCCGACCATGATGGTGCCGATGATCGCGCCGACGTGCAGGTACGCACCACGACCGCTGAACACTTTGCTGAAGCCATAGGCGGCGGCAATGATCAGCACGAACAGGATGAAGCCGAGCAGGGCGGGTTTCTTGCCCAGGGCCGAATCGCAGAGGAAGTCGTAGACGAACCAGCCGACGATCAGCGAGCCGATACCGATGGCCACGCCTTCAGGACCGCTGAGGCCACTGCCGGGTGCCACGAGGTAGAGCACCGGATTTGAGTAGAACACCACGCACAGCAGCGCGATCCCCGACATCCAGGTGAAGTAGGCTTCCCACTTGAACCAGTGCAGATTGTCCGGCATGGACGGTGGGGCCAGTTTGTATTTTTCCAGGTGGTAGATGCCGCCGCCGTGGATCGCCCACAGATCACCGGCCAGACCGGTTTTCGGGTTGACGCGGTTGAGGTTGTTCTCCAGCCAGACGAAGTAGAACGACGCGCCGATCCAGGCCACGCCAGTGATCATGTGAACCCAGCGCACGCTCAGGTTCAGCCATTCCAACAGATGTGCTTCCACAGTCTTTACCTCTCGCCTGTCACTCTTGTTGTCGAGTGATCAGACCTTCTCTTATTGGTGGGGGGCGAGGATCAACCGCTCATCCTCTTTGAAAAAATGCTCATCGCAGTTATTGCCTGTGCCACTGCGATCAACCACCAGGAAGTCATCCCGCTTTTCGATCGTCAGCACCGGGTGGTGCCAGACGCCGCGATGGTAATTGATGCCCTGCCTGCCGTTGGTGACGAAGGCGCGGACCAAGCCTGATACAGGTGCATCGCCAACTGGCGCGACCACGATCAGAAAGGGGTTGCCGAGCAGCGGAATGAAAGCCTGGCTGCCCAGCGGATGGCGTTCCAGCATGCAAACGGTCAGCGGCATGTCCTGCGCGTCGGCGCGGAAAATGCTGATGATTGCGTTGTCCTCAGGCGTCGCGGTTTCGACCGTCGCCAGTTTGTGGAAGCGCATGGTCGAACCGTTGTTGATCATGAAGTGATCGCTGCCGTCGGTTTCGATCACGTCACCGAAAGGGGCGAAGGCTTCTTTGGTCAGCGGTTCAATCGTCAGTGTGCGCATGCTGTTCTTCTTTTCCGAATTCTGTTTTGTTGGTTCTGACGCTTTCGCGAGCAGGCTCGCTCCCACCTTTGGAATGCTATTCCCTGTGGGAGCGAGCCTGCTCGCGAACGGGTTCAACCCTATTTAGCGACCTTGCCGAGTACACGCAGGCGACTCACGCCACCATCCGGGAACACGTTCAGGCGGATGTGGGTGATCGGGCCGAGTGCCTTGATCTGCTCGACGAAGGTGTGTTCGGCGTGCATTTCCAGCTTCTGGCTTGGCAGCAGTTCGCGCCAGAACAGCGACTGGGTTTCGATCTGGCTGTCAGTTCCACCTTTCACGAACGCGCCCTGGATCGAGCAAGTGTCCGGGTAGTTGCCTTTGAAGTGCAGGGTGTCGACGACGATCTTCTCGATCTCGCCCGGATGACCCAGGGCCACGATCACCCAGTCATTGCCCGGCGTGCGACGACGCGCGGTTTCCCAGCCGTCGCCCATGTTGATGCCACGGCCCGGGTTGAGGATGTTGCTCATGCGGCCGAAGTGTTCGTCCGAGCAGGCGAGAGCGCGGCCACCGTTAAGGGCTGCTGCCAAGTCCACTTGCTCGTTGTCGCCCACAGCGGACCAGTCGCGGAACGGAATGCCGTATACGCGCAGACGGGCAACACCACCGTCCGGGTAGATGTTGAAGCGCAGGTGGCTGAACGCTTTGTCGTTGCTGATTTCATGGTAGTGATGGCTGTTGCCCTGCAGCTCGACGGCCGACAGCACTTCGGTCCACTGGGTGTTTTCATCCGGTTCGCCCGAGGCCAGGAAGCACGCTTCCAGCGAGGCCGATGGCGGGTAGTTGCCGGTGAAGAATGAAGTGTCGATGTCCACGCCTTTGATCGAGCCCGGTACGCCCAGACGGATCACCGCGCTGTCGAAACCTTCGAAGCGCTTGCGGCGCGACTCCCAGCCGTCCATCCACTTGCCGTTGTCATCGAACACGCCCTCCTTCCATACGGCCGGGGTCGGTTGGAACAGACGATTGGCGTCTGCGAACCAGTCATCGGTGACCGAAATGATCTTGGTGCCCAGACGGGCGTCGGCCAGGTTGACGTATTTTTCGAAAGGTACGGCGTAAGCTTTCATTCTTCTTGTCTGCCTTTGAATTAGTGGCTGGGGATGCTCGCAGGGCCCTGGGCGTTTGCGCGTTCATTCACGCTCGGGCCAGGCTTGCTAAAGAGTCAGTAAACGGAACAGGGCAATCTTGTTGATCTCCGCCAGCGCGCATTTGAACTCGGCTTCCACCGAATTGTTGATGCGCGTTTCGAACGCCGCGAGGATCTGATGCCGGTTGCTGCCTTTTACCGCCATGATGAAGGGAAACTTGAACTTGGCTTTGTAGGCGTCGTTCAGCTCGGTGAAGCGCTGGAACTCTTCGGCCGTGCATTGGTGAATACCGGCGCCAGCCTGTTCATTGGTGCTGGCTTCGGTCAGTTGGCCCTGGACGGCAGCTTTGCCGGCCAGGTCCGGGTGAGCGTTGATCAGGGCCAGCTGGCTGGCACGATCGGCGCTCAACAGGATATCGCTCATGCGCTGATGCAGGGTTTCGATCTCGTCGATCGAAGCGTCCGCACCGAGGTCGTAGGCCTTTTCGGCCACCCATGGCGAATGTTCGTAGATGTCGGCGAAGGCTTTGACGAAAGCGTCGCGGCTCAGGGTCGACGGTTGCAGGGTTTGAAAGCGGCTCATTTTGCAGTCCCTTGGTACGGGTGGGTTTCTTGCCAGTGACGCGCGATGTCAACGCGACGGCTGAACCACACCTGTTCATGACTTTTGGCGTATTCGATAAAGCGCTTGAGCGAAGCGAGGCGACCAGGACGGCCGATCAGGCGGCAGTGCAGACCGATCGAAAGCATCTTCGGCGCCTCGGCACCTTCGGCGTAGAGCACGTCGAACGCGTCTTTGAGGTATTCGAAGAAATCGTCACCCTTGTTGAAACCCTGCACTTGCGTGAAGCGCATGTCGTTGGTGTCGAGGGTGTACGGGATCACCAGATGCGGTTTGCCGGTCGGGTTGTTCGGTTCCCAGTAGGGCAGGTCGTCGTCGTAGGTGTCGCAGTCGTAGAGGAAACCGCCTTCTTCCATCACCAGGCGACGGGTGTTCGGCCCGGTGCGGCCGGTGTACCAGCCCAGCGGACGTTCGCCGGTCAGTTCGGTGAGGATGCGGATCGCTTCGAGCATGTGCTCGCGTTCCTGCGCTTCGTCCATGTACTGGTAGTCGATCCAGCGATAGCCGTGGCTGCAGATCTCGTGGCCGGCCTCGACCATCGCACGGATCACGTCGGGGTGACGCTGGGCGGCCATGGCCACGGCGAAAATGGTCAGCGGAATGTCGAATTCCTTGAACAGCTTCAGAATCCGCCAGACGCCGGCGCGGCTGCCATACTCGTAAAGCGATTCCATGCTCATGTTGCGCGCGCCTTGCAGCGGCTGAGCGGCGACCATTTCAGACAGGAAGGCTTCGGATTCCTTGTCGCCGTGCAGAATGTTGCGCTCGCCACCTTCCTCGTAATTGAGTACGAAGGACAGGGCGATCCGGGCATTACCCGGCCAGTGTGGGTGAGGAGGGTTACTGCCGTAACCGATCAGGTCGCGTGGGTAGTCAGCGCTCACTGCAGTCTTCCTTCTTGTACGTTGACAGATTGGTGTGGCGGCCTGGCAGGCTGGCGTCACAGCGATGGGCTGATTGTATACAACTTTATTTACATTTTGTAAGCCTGAATTTTCGCATTTTTCACCGGCCGTCATCTTTTGCTGCTAACGGTTCCAGCCTGCAAGAAACCTGCCTGACCAGTCAGCTAATGAATAGAAGGTTCAATGATCAGGCGCTTTGCTGGTTGATTGGCGATAAACGCCCGGATGGCGGGGGTGAAGCGAAAAATGTCGTTTTTATTGTGTACAATTTTTTTGAAAAGTGTCTTAATCAGTCACTCGCCGCAGCGTTTCATGCTCCGAAACGGTGCGGTCTCCTTTTCAACTGACTTCGGGAGGCGCGAAGTCTGACCGCTTGTTGCGGCCGGGCGCGCAGAATCAATGGGACGTTTGACAACACACGTTTTGGACGCTGCACACGGTTGCCCGGGCAGCTCGATCAAGGTCGAGCTGTACCGCGTTGAAGGGTCGCACCTGGAATTGGTCGCCAGTGCGACAACCAACAGCGATGGCCGGGTCGATGCGCCGTTGCTGCAAGGCGACGATTATCGCACCGGGGTTTATCAGGTGCAGTTCCATGCCGGCGATTACTACCGCGCCCGTGGCGTACAACTGCCCGAGCCGGCGTTTCTCGATGTCGTCGTACTGCGTTTCGGCATTTCCGCCGAGCAGGAGCACTACCACGTACCCCTGCTGATTTCGCCTTACAGCTATTCCACATATCGGGGCAGCTGACCCCCAAGCAGCTGCCCCCACCGGGAAGCGACTGCGCATATAGCTTCTTTGGTCTTTCGCCCGCTCACACTGCGGGCTTTTTTTATGCATGTTTACGGCGCAACTGCCGGCGCAGTCGAGTCTCGGATCAGCGCTCGCGAATAATGAACACCGAGTCTGGCGTGGACGCGACCTTCAATACGCCTCCTATCAGCCATACCACCCTGTTCCGCGTCGCTGCATCGGTCAGTGCGGTGAAGGCGTCCTGACCGATTCTGGCAGGTAAGCTCGGTTCCGTCAGTTCGTTGCCAGGAACGTGAGTCAGGCCGGCTTGACTGATTGCTCCCAGTTTCAAAAAGAAGATTTGATCGTGGCCGGCTCGTTTGAATACCAGCGTCGGCATTCTGTGCTCATAAGTCAGTGGAAACAGCTCGTAACCACAGCCGACCAGCAACGCGCCGAGCAATCGCCGCAGATTCAGATCTGATGGATAGGTCTTGTAATGATTCCAGGCGGAGGAGAAGTGCTGTGGATCAAAGGTCAGGCGTTGCAATTCGCTGTCGGTCTGGGAAGGCATCGGGATAAGCCGCTTGCCCCCCAAGTCGATGTCCGGCGCTATGGCGAGCATATTCAGCGGGTCGGCAAAATCAGGTGCTGTGGAAAACGGCAGTTGTTTCCATTGATGCAAGACGGCCTGAACGTTGATCAGGCCGGTGCCGGTAATCGTTGGGGAATGATCGGCGAGTTCGAATAACCTGCGGGCAACGGCTCTCGCTGTCGCTTGCGAAAAATCAGGGAACGCGCGAGCCACGGACGTTGCTATCGGTTCTTCGAAAAAGCGTTTGCCCGGATGGACTTCACCCGGATCACTGCCGATGCGAAAAGTCGCTACCGGCTGTCGCTCGGGCGTGTTTATCAGCATGTTCTCGAAAGCGTCGAAACCGCTCGGGAAAAACTCTGGATGACATACGAAATAGACTGTGGGCGCCGTATTCGAGCCAACCGGAACGATTGGATAATGCAGCCAGCCAAGCTGTACCGATTCGGTGTGCGCAGGTATGTTCAGATGCCCCCAGGGAAGCCAGAAATACGGCGTCTGGTCGTTGTCGGAGGACGGCTTGGCTGTCGACGCGGTTAGCGTCTCTGCGGCTTCGGCAAGTCGGGGACGCTTGCTCGGGCCAGGTGTTGCCTGGTCGGTCTGTTCGCCTGGCTGGCTGGATTGGGCCTGCGTTTCGGATGGCTTCGCCCCGGGCGGTTTTTGTCGCCAGAAAACAGTGCCGGGGATTTGCTCGAAGAAAACGTCGGGTGCATTGCTCGTCGAGGCAAACGCTTGTTGGTATTCGCCATCCTTGTTTTTGCGCACCATGACCGTGCCGTCCACCGTCGTTACGAAGGTCTGCCTGAGCCTGTTGTATCGAAGGCCCTCCGTTGCCAGTTCGGGCTTGGTCAGCGTGATGGCGTCGGCCGGCGAGATGTATGAGGGCAGGTTGGGGGTGGCGGATGCAGGCCGGTTGGATAGCCTCTCGGGTCGCCGTATCTGCCAGGTCGTCTGACCCTCGAGTCGTGACAGGGGCAGGCCGGGCACTCCGGGTGCAAAGGTCAGAGGCACATGATAATTGCCATGCCCGTCCTGCTCGACGACGAACTGGCCTTCATCAGCGATCTGAGCGTACGTGCGCTGATCCGGCCCGGTGAACAAGCCATCGTTCTGCGCCACTGGCACCAGTTCGTGAAAACGCTCCTGCGGCCAGGCGATTGCGTTACGAGTGGCGCTGAAGTTCTCCGTTGCATCCGGCAAGGCGTGAACAGTAACCGTGGGCAGTGTGCTGGCTGCGGCAGATGTGCTTGCCGCTTGACTGACGGCCGGTAAATCGATGCCCAGAAGCAGGGCGTCAGGCATGTCCAGGCCCATACGGCTGACGAGAGGCGGTGAGCCGGAATGTCCAGCATCGGGGGCATCGGGTGGTTTTACTGCAGGGACTTTTTTGGGTGACTTGGCCATGGGGAATGCTCGGTAAAAGAGCGCGCAGACGCGTACAAGTGCCGCGTAGACAGCAACGCTCGAAAAAATGGGTTTATTGACGAACGACCGGCGAATTACGCGGGAGGCACTTTCATCACAGAAACGGGGCCGAAAATGTTGGTTTGGTGGTTGCAGCGATTCACCACCCTTAAAGCAGACTTTTCGATGCGGGATTTGTCGGCACGCAATACCCAGCCATGCGCGGCAAAGTTGTAGCCCACGCGCGCGGTCTGGTCGTTGAGGCAAATGATGTTCCGGACTTTGACTTCGTCGTTGGCCAATGCCGCAAGAGCTTGCGGCAGTGCTTTGGAAGCGTCAGG
This sequence comes from Pseudomonas sp. AC083, assembly GCF_979253165.1. Lineage (NCBI taxonomy): Bacteria > Pseudomonadati > Pseudomonadota > Gammaproteobacteria > Pseudomonadales > Pseudomonadaceae > Pseudomonas > Pseudomonas sp. AC083. Next base: position 84,357 of record NZ_CEEDDH010000019.1, on the reverse strand, counting down.
CTCTTCGAAAAAACGTGCATCGAGACCATCCAGGTAAACACGGTCAAAGACCAGGTCGACTGTATGCACAACTCCACCGGTGGTGATAACGCGGATCTGGTCTATCAAATCCTCGCTTCCATAGACAGGCAGATAAAAAGTGGTAGTGCCGATGGAGAGCCGGTTTTCTTCCAGTTTTATTTCGACCTCGCCGAGCTGCGTTGCATCAAGTTCCCACGTGGACGAGCAGGGAAGCCGCTCTTTGGCATTGGCGAGCGCGCCAGGCGTCGAGAGTTTGATTGTCATGTCAGGGAGGACGTGGATGAGATAAGTTCCACCCGCGCCTTCATAGGGGTCCATGCTGGTTTGCACGGCCATTGGTATAGGCCCTAAGCAACCCGTTGTACCGTCAAGCGGGTAACCCTTTTTCTCAGGCAGGGCATAAAAGTCGCGCCGAGAGCGAGTCTTGAGAGGCACTTTGATCTGGGTCACCCAATCCCTCGATACCGAGAAGTCAGTGAAGGCAGGCGGGATGTCGGTTTCCGCTGTAAGGCCAGCGTTTGCAACGACACCGTCCTTGAAAATCAGCACATAACGGCCGAACGGTCGAACGGCCATGGTTCGCAGGATTTTCGTAATATTGTCGTGATCGTCTTCGCTACGCGCAGCCGAATAATAATTCAGCTTGATGGTCTTTGCGCCGAAGTGATAGACGAGATGGCAGCCGACAGTCAATCGATAGGATTTGGGTTTGTCTGAGAAAAAATGCGCCTCGGCTTTTGTCAGCTCATCACTGTTGAAATCCAGATAGATCCTGGTTATGACATCTGAACGTAAAACTGCGTAAAAAGTGGTGCTCTTTCCGGTTCTCGGTACGTAATAGCTCGCATCCTTGCGGTGTCGGATCCAGCATTCCGGCGCATAAATAATGATCGGTGTTACCGGTTTCCCACGTTTGATGAAAATTTCAGGTATATCAGCGGTGTGGCCATCCGGGATTGTTTCAGGCAGGTCAAGTCTGAAATAGCAATCATCACTGGTTATGAAAATCAGGTTTTTGTTGCTCAGCTTTCTTGCGTCTTCGTTTTTCTTGTAAACATCATGAATGGTCAATACGTTTTTGGGATTGTCATGAATTTCGAAGCCTGAGCGGATGACCAAGTCATTGCCCTCGATATCCCAGGACTCAATCAGATCCTTGCGCCAATTCATGACGATATAGCTGATCTGTTCGCCATCGTCGACGATTGAAAAACTGCCAGCGACATGCGCAATGTAATATTGATCCGCACCGGCGCCTCCCGACGCTTTGGCTTTTTCGTGGGAGAGGAATATCTGATCGTCTCCGGCGCCAGCTTCAATGATGTCACTGCCCCGTGATTTGATGACGTTGTTTTGCGCAGTGCCGGTTACTACGCTTGCTGCGCGATGAACTGTTTCGATATTTTCGATACTGTCCAGCAAACTGTGCAGGATGGATATCTTGTTATTGTCGGTATCGACATCGCTAGTGATGATCTGCAATGTTCCGGCCAGCAAATCTATGTCATAGCCAGTTCTGTTCGTATCACGAGAGGAGTAATTGCCGCCGAGTACCAGTGTGTCATTTCCTGCGCCTCCGCTCAGCGTGGAATGCTCTGTGACATGACTATCCTTTTCGAGGAAGTCGGCTGCGTTCTCAAACAGGAACTGATCATTTCCCTCCCCGCCCGACAGTTGTTTTTTTCCTGATTTGTAATGGAAAGTGTTGGGCTTTTTTTCTACACCTTTGATCGAGTCGTTGCCCTCGCTGAGAAACCAGAGAATGTGCTTGCCCTCTGCTGCAACTCCCAATTCCGCGCCGGGTGTATCTTTTGTAACCCCTGCGCTTGCATCAATGTTGTCATCGGTGCCGACCACTTCAGGAACATTGACCGACTCCCACGCATCCTGTTTCGTCCACCAGTTTCGCTTCCACACCCGCGTTGGTTTCAGGCGTACATCAAACTTGCCATTGACGATGGCTTCGGTGCTTTCTTTCAAGGGGCCATCGAGTAACGTTCTCGCGGTCTTTTTTAACTGCAATGAGTGTTGAAGTAGCGTTTTGGCTTTGATATAGCGGTTTTGGACGCTTTCATCGACGTCCATCATGCAGAACGAAAACCATCCGCTACGCCACCGTTCATCGACGGTCAATTCGATGTAGTCATCTATATCGTCAACGATACGTACCGCACCGTAGACCTGCGAGCCAATGGCGAGAATCGCGCCGGCTGCAAGTCCGACGGGGCCGGCAAGCGAGAACCCGGCCATCGCGGCAGTGCCGAGGACGACAGTCATGGCTGCACTGGTAATGCTGAGGCCAGCGCTGACGTAATGATCCATAGCCTCCTTGCCGGTGGCATTCTCAGCGGCATTTATGGACCTGACGGCGGTATAGATGTCGAAGGGTAGCGTCAGCATGCCGCCGACCAAACCTCCCGATCGACCCAGTCTGAGGGCGAAGCGTGTTCTGGCGAAGTCCCGGTAAGCAATCTGCCCGGCCGTGAGCATTTGCGTGGCTATTTTACTGACCGTGACATCGGCCGCGATGGAGGCCAGCTCCGATGCAATGCCCGCGCTGTTTATCGCTACTTCAGCCCGGTTATCGGCTTTGATCGCATCGATCACGCCGCGAATCCCCATGAAAATGCCGAAACCCTGAATCCCCAGGCTGGAGCCCAGCGTCGCGTAGCTTTTGGTCAATTGCGCCCATCGGGGATGATGCGTGGGAACATGCACATGTTGCAGATCGAGCGTCTGTGCTGCACTTAGAAGTCTTGCCAGTTTGTCGCGATAATTGCCGGATACCTTTTCATTGGCATTGTTCGCCCGCAATAGCTGAGGGGCGGTAAGCGGGCGCTGGCTGGCCATTTCAAACAAGAGCGTGGGTAACAAGTAGCTATCGTTGCCCGTTGAGGTCTTCAGAAAGTGTTCAACTTTATTGGCATCGAACTGCAGGCCATTGATAAAAGAGGATTTGGGTCGGCGAAAGAAGCTGTTTTTGCCATTCAACCGCTGACCATCAATGGTCGCGCCCAGTTCGTCGAGCGCTGTACGAGTGATCGAAATATCGCCAATTTCCAAGGGGCCGAATATATCGTCCGCCATTTGCAATTGACTCGATTTTTCATTGGTCTGACGCTGATCGATGGTAGAGGACTTGTATTCGTTGGATTCGTAGCCCAGATCCATGACTACGACCATATCGGACACAGGTTGCGTGTCCGTATGTATTGCAGGGTCGGTTTGTGCTGTTGCTTCGCGTATAAGTGTGGCCATTAGAACTTCCTTGTTCCGGCAATTGTTGTTAAGGCCAAGGATATTACGTTGGCCTTTCGAGACCTGTATATCGATGGGTTGTTGCTATCTATTGCATATCAGGGATTGGATGTTGCACTTAATTGATTCATGAACAACATGATCCTGCCCGAGATCCATTCCGGCAGGATAATCAATAGTGGCGCTTTTCAGTCAGTGGCTGCCAAGCAACGAGGCAGCGCCAGCACCACCAAACAGTCCGGCACTGACCCGATTGAACCAACTCTGGCCTTTGCCGCTGCGCAGATAACGAGCGGCGCCGTGGGCGCCCAGGCCGTAGGCAAGTTTGCAGCACAGATCAAGCACCACCCAGGTCGCGATCATGATCAGCAATTGCGGCATAAAAGGTTGGTCTGCGCGGAGAAATTGCGGCAGAAACGCGGCGAAAAACAGAATGTCCTTCGGATTGCTCGCACCCAGTACAAAAGCGCGTCCGAACAATGTGCGAAAACGCGGCACCGGTGCAGCCTCGGGTACTTCGGCGCCCGTGGATGGCTGTCGCGATTGCTGCCAGCTCTGCCAGGCGAGGTAGAACAGGTACAGCGCGCCGACGATTTTCAGTGCGCTGAACAACTGCTCCGAAGCCAGCAGCAACGCGCCAAGCCCTAGTGCCGAAGCGCTGAGCAGGCAGATCGAGGCAATCACCCCGCCGAGGAATGCGGGGTACGACCTGCGTAAACCGTAATTGAGACTGTTGCTGATCATCAGCAAGGACAGCGGTCCCGGGATCAGGATCACCACCAGTGCAGCGCCACTGAACAGCAGCCAGGTTTCCAGACTCATCGTTTTGCTCCTTTGTTGTTATCGAGATGTGCAAAAGCCCCACCGGTGAGGGTGAGGCTGTTTGAAGCCTGAACCGCGCAGCGCTTACAGGAAGATGAACTTGGCGATGAAGATCGCGCAGAGCACCCACAGGCTGACGGAAATTTCCTTGTACTTGCCGGTGCCGGCCTTCAACGCGACGTAAGTGATGAAGCCCAGCGCGATGCCGTCGGCGACGGAGAAGGTCAGCGGCATCATGATCGCCGTGACGATCGCCGGAATCGCATCGGTCGCTTCGTCCCATTCGATGTGGGCCATACCGCCCATCATCAGCATCGCCACGTAAATCAGGGCACCTGCTGTGGCATAAGCGGGAATCATGCCAGCCAGCGGTGCGAAAAACATCGCCGCTATAAATAGCACACCCACGGTGACGGCGGTAAGACCAGTCCGACCACCAGCGGCTACGCCGGCGGCACTTTCCACGTAACTTGTGACCGGGGGCACGCCAACCACGGCGCCGAATACGCTGGATGCGCTGTCGGCCTTCATGGCTCGGGAAAGGTTCTCGATGCGACCGTCAGCGGCGACAAGGTTGGCGCGCTGGGCCACGCCCATCAAGGTGCCGGCGGTGTCGAACATGTGCACGAAGAGGAAGGCGAGCACCACGCTGATCATGCTGACGTTGAACACGCCGGCGACGTTCATTGCCATCCAGGTCGGCGCCAGGCTCGGCGGCGCGGACATGATGCCCTCGTAGTGGACCAGACCCAGGCCCCAACCGGCGAGGGTGACGGTGATGATGCTGATCAGGATCGCACCGAACACGCGGTGGTAACTGAGGATCGCGATCATCAGGAAACAGATCGCGGCGAGCAACGGACCGGGTTCGCGCAGCGAGCCAAGTTTGATCAGGGTGGCCGGGCTGTCGACGACGATGCCGGCAGTCTTCAGCCCGATCAGGCCGAGGAACAGACCGACACCGGCGCCCATGGCAAACCGCAGGCTGACCGGAATGCTGTTGAGCAGCCACTCGCGAATCCGCGAAAAGGTCAGGAACATGAACAGCACGCCGGAGACGAACACCGCGCCGAGGGCGGTTTCCCAGTTGTAGCCCATGGTGCCGACCACGGTGTAGGTGAAGAAAGCATTGAGGCCCATGCCCGGCGCCAGGCCGACCGGCCAATTGGCATAGAGCCCCATCAACAGGCAGCCGAGCGCGGCGGCGATGCAGGTGGCGACGAAGGCCGCACCGTGATCGATGCCGGCATCGGCCATGATGTTCGGGTTGACGAAGATGATGTAAGCCATGGTGATGAAGGTTGTCAGACCGGCAATCAGCTCGGTCTTCACCGTGGTGCCATGCAAGCTGAGTTTGAACAGACGCTCCAGCAGGCCATTGCGTAATGGCGGCGTGAGCTCGAGCGGCGGTGCTTCGGATTTGCGGCTTTCCACAGCGAGTACTCCTCAAGAGTTTTATTGTTATTTCCAGGGCCGGACCCATGAGGGGTGGCAGCGGCCCTTTGAGGCATACGCGAATTTGTTGACCGTGTAGTCAGGAACTCGCACGCAGTGGATTATGCTTTTGTGTACAAATAAAGCAAATATTGTTTTGGTTTTTGTCGCCGATTTTTTTGCTGATAGGGATATATGGCCATCCAGGATGGCTTCCCGAGCAGGCTCGCTCCCACCTTTGTAAAGCATTCCCATGTGGGAGCGAGCCTGCTCGCGAAGAGGGCGGTCCTGTCAATCGAGATGCGTCTGACTGCCCCCAAGCGCCAGATTCACCGCCAACCACCCATTCACCGCCGCTTCCCCTGCCTCGGCAAACACCCGCTCAAGCAATTTCACCTGCTCACGGCGCAGCGCCTGCTCGAACTTCGCGCCTTCCGCCGTCAGCTCAAGCAGACGCTTACGCTTGTCCGTCTGTGAAGCGACGCTGTCGACCAGATGCATTTCCTGCAACTGACGCAGGGGCATGTTCAACGCCTGTTTGCTCACGCCCAGCAGGGCCAGCAACTCTTTCACACTCAGGTTCGGATAGCGCGCGATGAAAAACACGATGCGTTGATGCACTCGCGAGAGGCCGCGGCGCTCGAGCATTTCATCAGCCTTGGCCGTGAACGCCTGATAGCCGAAGAAAAACGCTTCCATGGCCTGTTGCTGACTAGTGGGGTTTTTAAGGTCAACCATGTTGATGTACTCGCTCAAGCTGTCGTAGTTTCAGTCAACCAGTTTGACTCATTTTTTACCTGCCTCGCTACGGTGACCACCATGGCTTTTTCCGAACGTGTCTCGCGCCTGAAAAGTTCTTTGATCCGAGAAATCCTCGCCGCCGCCCAGCGTCCAGAGGTGATGTCGTTTGCCGGCGGTTTGCCCGCTGAGACGATGTTGCCGAAGGTGGAATGGGCCGAGATGCCGCTGTCGCTGGGGCAGTACGGCATGAGCGAAGGCGAGCCGGCCTTGCGCGAGGCGCTGGCGGCAGAGGCGAGGGCGCTGGGCCTTGAATGCGAGGCGAGTCAGGTGCTGGTGGTCAGCGGCTCGCAGCAAACCCTGGATCTGGCGGCCAAGCTGTACATCGACAAGGGCACGGAAATTCTGTTGGAGGCGCCGACTTACCTGGCCGCGCTGCAAATCTTCCAGCTGTTCGGCGCCGACTGCCTGACCGTGCCGCAAGAAGCCGACGGACCCAACCTGGCGCAACTGCGCAAGCGTCTGGAACAACATCGCCCGGCGTTTATCTACCTGATCCCGACTTTCCAGAATCCTTCCGCCGTGCGCTACAGCGAGGCCAAGCGCGCCGCAGTCGCGGCATTGCTCGATGAATTTGGCGTCACGCTGATTGAAGACGAGCCGTACCGCGAACTGACTTTCGATGGTGGCAGTGCTAAACCTATTGCGGCGCGCCTGAAAAAAGCCAGCTGGATCTACACCGGCACCGTGTCGAAAACCTTGCTCCCGGGTTTGCGTGTCGGTTACTTGATCGCCAGTCCGGATCTGTTCCCGCACCTGCTCAGACTCAAGCAATCGGCGGACCTGCACACCAATCGCATCGGCCAGTGGCAGGCGCTGCAATGGATCGGCTCGCAGAAGTATCAACAGCATTTGAGCGAGTTGCGGGATTTCTATCGGCAGCGGCGCGATGCGTTTCAGTTGGCGCTGGAAGAGCATTTTGCCGGCCTGGCTGAGTGGAACATGCCCCAGGGCGGGCTGTTTTTTTGGCTGACGTTGAAGCAACCGCTGGACACCCGGTCATTGCTCAATGAGGCGTTGGCCAATGATGTGGCATTCATGCCCGGTGAGCCGTTCTTTCCTGAGCCGGACAAGCATCATGGGCATTTGCGCTTGAACTTCAGCCACATTGATCCGGCGCGGCTGGATGAGGGGTTGAAGCGGTTGGCGGCGGTGGTGCGGCGGGCGCAGATGGAGAGGGCGGCCTAGCAAAAACGCCGGCTCAAGGGCCGGCGTTGTCAGTGCGAGCCTGCTCGCGAAGGAGGCTAGCGCTCCAACCCGTTAACATCAGACCGCCGCAAACCGCTTATCCAGATAATCGATAATCACCTTGGATTCATACATCCAAGTGGTTTGCCCGTTCTCTTCAATACGCAGGCAAGGCACTTTGATCCGGCCACCCTGTTCCAGCAGGGTCTGGCGATCCTGCTCGTTGTTCTTCGCGTCTTTCAGCGCCACCGGTACATTCAGGCGATGCAGGGCGCGGCGGGTTTTCACGCAGAACGGGCAGGCGTGAAATTGATACAGGGTCAGATCTTTCGCGGCAGCGTCGACTTGTGCCTGAGCAGCAGCGGGGCGTTTTGTCTTGCCCGGGCGGGTGATGAAATCGATGAAGATAACCAGTTGGCCGAGGCCGACACGAAGCGCTTTGACGAACACGTTGAAAGCCTCACGGTGCAAATGAAGAAAGGCGCGCAGCTTACCCGATTTTTCACGGGCGAAAAAAAACCGGCGATCAACGCCGGCTCTTTTCTGTTGCGAATTACTTGATGAGGCTGAGGAATTCGCTACGGGTTGCCGCGTTTTCACGGAATTCACCGAGCATCACCGAAGTGATCATCGACGAATTCTGCTTTTCGACGCCGCGCATCATCATGCACATGTGCTTGGCCTCGATCACCACGGCCACGCCCAGCGCGCCGGTGACTTGCATCACGGCATCGGCGATCTGGCGGCTGAGGTTTTCCTGAATCTGCAGACGGCGGGCGTACATATCGACGATCCGCGCAACCTTCGACAGGCCCAGCACTTTGCCGCTCGGGATATAGGCGACATGCGCCTTGCCGATGAACGGCAGCAGGTGGTGTTCGCACAACGAATACAGCTCGATGTCCTTGACCAGCACCATTTCGCTGTTGTCGGAGCTGAACAGGGCACCGTTGGTGACCTCTTCGAGCGTCTGTGCATAACCGCGGCAGAGGTACTGCATGGCTTTGGCGGCACGCTTTGGCGTGTCGAGCAGGCCCTCGCGGGACACGTCCTCGCCCAATTGGCCGAGAATCGCGGTGTAATTCTGTTCCAGGGACATGAAACTACCTGTGGGGATTTTCGCAAAGGGCAAGGGTACGGTGGCGGACACAACCCTGCAAGTTCGGTGTGACGGCTTTATTCGTCGCGGCCTTCCATCATCGTCCGTTTCAGCATCACATAAACCGCGCCGGCACCGCCGTGTTTGGCCTGGCACGAGCAGAAACCGAGCACTTGCGCATGCTGGCGCAGCCAGGTGTTGACGTGGCTTTTGATCATCGGCCGCTTGCCATCCAGGCGCACAGCCTTGCCGTGCGTCACGCGTACGCAGCGGATTTCGAATTTGGTTGCTTCGGCGAGAAAGGCCCAAAGCGTCTCCCGGGCCTTTTCCACGCTCATGCCGTGCAGGTCGAGACTGCCTTCGAACGGGATCTGCCCGACCTTGAGCTTGCGCATCTGGCTTTCCTGGACGCCGTCGCGAGACCACATCAGCTCGTCTTCCGGGCCGACGTCGATCACGAACTGGTCGGACAAGCCGTCAATGATAGTGGTGTCGCTGCGCACGGTGGCGGACTGACGCAGCTTGGCGATCTGCGCGCGGTCAGCCTTGGGTTTGCCGGTGTCGGCGCGGTCGTGCTTGATCGGCTTGACGCCCTGGATCGCACTTTTGAACAGAGAAAAATCGTCGTCTTGCATGTCAGCCTCCGCGAAGGGCGGCCAGTTTACCCAAGTCGACAGAAAACGGCCCGGCAAAAAGCCAGGCCGTTGGGTCAGTCGTGTTTTTTCATCAGATGCGGGGACATGTTCAGCTCCCGCGATTGCCGTGCGCGACGGCGGCAGCGGCGCCACAGGGCAACGCCGAAATACAGAAACAGCAAGCCGACGGCAAGCATGATTGCCGAGCCCAGCGGTGATGCGTTCAGGTCACCCAGCGCCGGCGGGCGGCCGAGCAGGCTGGCGGCGCCGGCCATCGCCAGCAGCACGCCGAACGTCGCCAGAATGGCCGAGATCGCCGCGCCAAATCGAAAACGCCAGTTGCTTTGGCCTTTGGGCCGCAAACGGCGTGCGTCAAATCCATCGGATAACTTCATTCCGACCTTCCTCAATGGTATCGGCCCTTCGACCGGGAGTTGACCGGGTTGTTCCTGAGGCTATGGCATTTGCGGCAAATCAGCGGATATAGCGGATGAGCGGCGCCAATGCACCGCTCACAAGGGCAGGATCAGATCAGGTCCTGAGTCTTGGCCAGCGTGGCGAAGTTGTCAGCCATGATCGCCATTTCCGCTTCCTGCACGCGTTCGGCGCTGAGCACGCCGCCCTTGAACGGCAGATCGCGGGTCGCGCAGGCGTCTTCGACCAGGGTGCAGCGGAAACCGAGATTCTTTGCCGCGCGCACGGTGGTGCTGACGCTGGAGTGACTCATGAAACCGCAAACGATCAGATCCAGCGAGCCGAGGTTCTGCAGGCGCTCGAGCAGTTCGGTGCCATGGAATGCGCTCGGCAGCAGTTTGCCGATAATGGTTTCATCGCCTTGCGGTTCCAGACCGGGGATGAATTCGCCACGTTCGCCCTGCGGGTCGAACAGGCCACCAACGGTGCCGAGATGACGCACGTGCACGATCGGCCGACCGGCGGCACGGGCTGCGGCAACCACTTGTTTGATGTTCGCGACGGCCGCGTCCATGCCGCTCAGGGCCAGCGGGCCACTGAGGTATTCCTTCTGGGCATCGATGATGACCACGGTGGCATGGCTCAGGGTGGCCGCTGCGTAACCGCGACCGCTGAGTTGAAACATCGTTTTTGGAACGGACATTCTGGGGCTCCTCGGGGTGGGGCTTTTGCGACATTGTCCTCTGGCTGAGCGGTTCTGTGAATCGCTACCATCGTAGGCGCCGTCGTTCTTGGCCTGCAGCCTTGTCAAGTTACACGTTCCGTTCAATGCCTGATGCAAAAAAAAGAAATCTCCTACCGTTGCCACACGGTTTTTCCTGCGTCGTCGTCGCGCGTTTTGGCTGCTAGAATCGCCAGTCGTTTTTTCTGGAGTTCTACGCCGTGATCACTTCCCGACTTCGTACCCTGCGCGACCATATCCGTTGGGCCGTCAGCCGCTTCCATGGGGAGGATCTGTTTTTCGGTCATGGCACCGACAACGCCTGGGATGAGGCGCGCCAGTTGGTACTGGGCGCTTTGCACCTGCCTTGGGAAATCGCCGACAGCTATCTTGATTGCGCGCTGGAAGATGACGAACTGGTCAATCTGCAGCGACTGCTCAAGCGGCGCATCGAAGATCGCGTTCCCACCGCCTATCTGCTCGGCGAGGCGTGGTTCTGCGGCATGTCGTTCATCGTCGACCCGCGCGTGCTGATCCCGCGTTCGCCGATCGGTGAACTGATCGAAAACCGCTTTGCGCCGTGGATCGGCAACGAACCGGCGCGGATTCTCGACCTGTGCACGGGTTCCGGCTGCATCGGCATTGCCTGCGCTTACGAATTCCAGAATGCCGAAGTGGTGCTCGCGGACCTGTCGTTCGAAGCGCTGGAAGTGGCCAACCAGAACATCGAGCGCCATGGCGTCGATGAGCGCGTCTACACCGTGCAGGGTGATGGCTTCGATGGTTTGCCGGGTCAGCGTTTCGATCTGATCGTGTCGAACCCTCCCTACGTCGACGCCGAAGATTTCGCCGACATGCCGGACGAATATCAGCACGAGCCGGAACTCGGCCTTGCCTGCGGTGATGATGGTCTGAATCTGGTCCGGCGCATGCTCGCCGAAGCGGCGGATCACCTGACCGAGAAAGGTTTGTTGATTGTCGAGGTGGGCAACAGCCAGGTGCACGTCGAGGCGTTGTACCCGGAAGTCGATTTCGCCTGGCTGGAGTTCCAGCGCGGCGGGCATGGCGTGTTCATGCTGACCGCCGAGCAGTGCCGCGCGCATCAGGCCCTGTTCGCGTCCCGCGTCTAAGGTTGTGACAGATCGTTCCCACGCAGAGCATGGGAACGATCAGTACGCGCTCAAGCCCTCAGCGGTGCGTAGCAATCCAGATCAACAACCCCGCCTGAAACACCGCAAACGCCACCAGACATGTAATGGTGAAACGCAGGCCGGCGTCTTCACGCTTGAACTTGCTGACTTTCTCTTCCTGCTTCTTCAGTTTCACTTCCTGCTCAGCGAGATTCTGTTCGGCCTGCTGCAGCATCTGCGCGGCTTCAAGAATCTCGACGATCTGCAGTTTTTCGCTGTTCCAGTCACCCAGTAGATCACCGACCTGAACCGCCTTGATGCTGCCTTTCAAATGCTGGGCGTCGGCGTAAACCACATCGAAACCGTGCACGCGCAGGAAATGGTCGCGACGCAAGCGAGTGTCTTCGTTTAGCGCGTCCTTGTTGTTCAGGTCCATGCCTTCGACGGTGTAGCCGGGCCAGCGCTTTTTCGCCCAATTGATGCCTTGCGCAGCCATGAAGCGGCCGATACCGCGATTCAGCGGTTCGATCTGCAAGCCACTGTCGGGACCGAAACTCACTCGTTTGCTCGCGTGGTCGACCCACACATCGAGATGATTCTGCTCTTTGCGCACGCGCTGGTTGGGCAGCTTGATCGCCATGCGCATCAGGCTGCGCTCTCTGCTGTTGCGCTCGGCGTAACCGAATTCGACAAAGCGCAACGGCCGGCCGCCGGTGTTGCGGTCGGTCTGCAGCGGCGCCAGGCGGAGCATCTTGTGGTGCTCGGCCTGGACATCCGTCCACGGCAGTTCGACCGCTGGCGGTGCGTCTTTTTCAGCGCTGGTGTCGGGTGAAGTCTGGGTTTCAGTCATAACGGCGAGATCCTGTCCAAGCCCTGCTTGCCGCCAGACGTTGCGCTGGCGACAAAGGCTTATCGGCCGTTTTCTGTGAGGCTGGAGGGTAAAACGCAGTTAACTTGCACGAATTCCGTCAATAAATTCGATGACGGCAGCGCCGAGTTCGGCGGCCAGGGGCAAATTCGGGTCCTTGTAGGAGGCCAATTGCCGCTTCATATCGTTATGGACGATGCGCAGCACATGATTCATGCCTTCGATCACCGTCAGTTGCGCGTCCGGTTTCGCCGCCTTGAGCAGCTTCGCGTCTTCGGTGCCGACCTGAATGTCGTTGCTGCCCTGAACGATCAGTGCCGGCATTTTCAGCTGGGCAAAGGCTTGCGCCGGGTCCTGACGGAACAGCGAAATCAGGTACGGCTGCACGCTCGGGCGGAAGATCACCTGCAACGGTTGCGGCACGTTGTCATCGGCGTGGCCGGCCTTGAGGCTGTCGAGCAGTTCGTTGCTGCGCAGCATCAGTGGCGGCGGCAGGCTGCGCGCCAACTGTTCGCGGATCACTTCATCGACCGGCCGCGCGCTGCCAGACAGCGAGATCACCGCCGCTGCGTCCAGCTTCGGCGCAGCGAGGCTGGCAATCAGCGCGCCTTCGCTGTGGCCGAGCAGAATCAGTTTGCCGAAACGCGGATCGGCCTTGAGCTTCTGCCCCCACGCCACCGCGTCCGCCGCATAGCCTTCTACTGACAGATCACGTTCATCGGGAGCGGCCGCCAGGCTCGCCGCAACGCCACGCTTGTCGTAGCGCACGCTGGCGATGTTGTGTTTGGCCAGTACCCAGGCCAAGCGCTTGAGGCTGTCATTGCGCCCGCCGTCGGGGTTGTTTCCGTCGCGATCTGTAGGACCCGAGCCAGAAATCATCAGAACAATCGGCACCGGGCTGTCGGACTTGGGCAGCAACAGCGAACCGAAAAGTTCGCCGCTGCCGGTGTCCAGAGTGACCGGGCGCTGTAGGACTGTCGCTTGGGCAAAGCCGGTAAAGAGGGTAAGACTCAAGATCAGAACTCGCAGCATCATCACGCCATCATTGGTCCAGGTGCCGGTTGGACTCGCCGGCACCACTAAGGTTCGAGGATGAACTACTCGGTTAGCCTGCGTATACTGGCGCGCATCAAGAATTCGGGTTTGATTTCACGGAGCGTCCTGCATGTCCGGCAATACCTACGGCAAGTTGTTCACTGTCACCACCGCTGGCGAAAGCCATGGTCCGGCGTTGGTCGCCATTGTCGACGGCTGCCCGCCGGGTCTGGAGATTTCCCTGGAAGATCTGCAGCGCGACCTCGATCGCCGCAAGCCTGGCACCAGCCGCCACACCACCCAGCGCCAGGAAGCCGATGAAGTCGAAATCCTTTCCGGCGTGTTCGAGGGCCGCACCACCGGTTGCGCGATCGGCCTGCTGATCCGCAACACCGATCAGAAGTCCAAGGACTACTCGGCGATCAAGGACCTGTTCCGCCCGGCCCACGCCGACTACACCTATCACCACAAATACGGCGAGCGCGATTATCGCGGCGGTGGCCGCAGTTCGGCGCGGGAAACCGCCATGCGCGTAGCGGCCGGTGCGATCGCCAAGAAGTATCTGGCCAGTCAGGGCATCGTCATTCGCGGTTACATGAGCCAGCTCGGCCCGATCGAAATTCCGTTCAAGACCTGGGATTGTGTCGAAGAAAACGCTTTCTTCAGTCCTGACCCGGACAAGGTGCCGGAGCTGGAAGCCTACATGGATCAGTTGCGCCGCGATCAGGACTCGGTCGGGGCGAAGATCACCGTGGTCGCCGAAGGCGTGATGCCGGGTCTTGGCGAGCCGATTTTTGATCGCCTCGACGCCGAACTCGCCCACGCGCTGATGAGCATCAACGCGGTCAAGGGCGTCGAGATCGGCGCCGGTTTCGCCTGTGTCGCCCAGCGCGGCACCGAACACCGCGATGAACTGACGCCGGAGGGTTTTCTCAGCAACAACGCCGGCGGCATCCTCGGCGGCATCTCGTCCGGTCAGCCAATCGTTGCGCATCTGGCGTTGAAACCGACCTCAAGCATTACTACGCCGGGCCGCTCGATCGATGTGAATGGCAACCCGGTCGACGTGATCACCAAGGGTCGTCACGATCCCTGTGTCGGCATCCGCGCGACGCCGATCGCCGAAGCGATGATGGCCATCGTGCTGATGGATCACCTGCTGCGCCACCGTGGGCAGAACGCCGATGTGCGCGTGAGCACGCCGGTGCTGGGCCAGCTCTGATGGCTGCGCTCAAAGCCGTCGCGGCATAACCGGCGTGGCGGCGCTTCCTTACTGGCGGCTGTCCAGTTTCTATCTGTTCTATTTCGCCTTGCTCGGTTCGACAGCGCCGTTTCTGGCGCTGTACTTCGATCACCTCGGCTTCAGTGCCGCGCGCATCGGCGAGCTGGTGGCGATTCCGATGCTGATGCGCTGCGTGGCGCCGAACATCTGGGGCTGGCTCGGCGATTACACCGGCAGGCGTCTGGCCATCGTGCGCTTTGGCGCGGTGTGCACGTTGCTGACCTTTTCGCTGATCTTCGTCAGTCAGACCTACGCCTGGTTGGCGATGGTCATGGCCCTGCATGCATTCTTCTGGCACGCGGTGCTGCCGCAGTTCGAAGTCATCACCCTCGCGCATCTGCAGGGGCAAACGTCGCGCTACAGCCAGATTCGCCTGTGGGGCTCGATCGGTTTCATCATCACCGTGGTGGTGCTGGGGCGGCTGTTCGAATGGCTGAGTCTGGACATCTACCCGGCGGCACTGGTGCTGATCATGGCCGGTATCGTTCTCAGCAGCCTGTGGGTGCCGAATGCGCAGCCGGCGCAAGGCAATCGGCCGACGGGCGAGGGCTTTCTCAAGCAATTGCGCCATCCCGGCGTGCTGGCGTTTTATGCTTGCGTCGCGCTGATGCAGGTCAGCCACGGGCCGTATTACACCTTTCTGACTCTGCACCTTGAACGCCTCGGTTACAGCCGTGGCGTCATCGGTATGCTCTGGGCCGTGGGCGTGGTGGCGGAAGTGCTGATGTTCATGGCCATGAGCCGCATTCTGGCGCGCTTTTCCCTGCGTCGGGTGCTGCTGGCGAGTTTCCTGCTGGCGGCGTTGCGCTGGGTGCTGCTTGGGTCGTTCGCTGAATTTCTCTGGGTGCTGTTGTTCGCCCAAGTGCTGCACGCAGCGACTTTCGGCAGCTTTCATGCGGCTGCCATCGCTTTCGTGCAACGTAGTTTCGGCGCCCGCCAACAAGGCCAGGGCCAGGCGCTGTATGCGGCACTGGCCGGCACCGGCGGGGCGCTCGGTGCGCTGTATTCCGGCTACAGCTGGAATGCCCTCGGCGCGACATTGACCTTTAGTATTGCCAGTCTCGCAGCGCTTGCCGCTGCCGTTATCATTGCCACATGTATGCAAGAGGACAGGCCATGAGCCTTAGCCGTGAACAGCTCGCCCAGCAGATCGTTGACGCCGGGCGTTTTCTATATGGCCGTGGCTGGTCGCCAGCCACCAGCAGCAACTATTCGACGCGCCTGTCGCCGAGCGAAGCGCTGTTGACCGTATCGGGCAAGCACAAGGGCCAGTTGGGTGTGGATGACGTGCTCGCTACCGATCTGTCCGGCAATAGCCTGGAGCCGGGCAAGAAACCCTCCGCCGAAACCTTGCTGCACACCCAGCTCTACAGTTGGCGCGCAGAGATCGGTGCGGTGCTGCACACCCATTCGGTCAACGCCACGGTGCTGTCGCGCCTGACTCCGCAAGACTTCATCGAGTTCGAAGATTACGAATTGCAGAAAGCCTTCAGCGGCATCTCGACTCATGAATCGCGGGTGCGTGTGCCGATTTTCGACAACGATCAGGACATTGCGCGCCTCGCCGCCAAGGTGCAGCCTTGGCTCGACGCCCATCCCGATTGCGTCGGTTATCTGATTCGCGGCCATGGTCTCTACACCTGGGGCGCGCAGATGAGCGACGCGCTGCGGCAGATCGAGGCCTTTGAATTCCTGTTTGAATGCGAGTTGAAAACCCGCAGCGTCATGAACCGCCAAGGCTGAGTTCACCAGAAACAGCCCGTTTGCCTGATGCCATGCGGCGCCCGACCGGTCTTGAAGAGCCGGACGGCGCCGCCGCT
Source organism: Pseudomonas sp. AC083 (assembly GCF_979253165.1). Taxonomy (NCBI): domain Bacteria; kingdom Pseudomonadati; phylum Pseudomonadota; class Gammaproteobacteria; order Pseudomonadales; family Pseudomonadaceae; genus Pseudomonas; species Pseudomonas sp. AC083. Next base: position 67,832 of record NZ_CEEDDH010000019.1, on the reverse strand, counting down.
ACCGAGGAATTGCCCATGAGCAGCCTGTCCGTTTATCACGTTTCCAGCCCTGAGATTCCCAACAAGGTGCTGACCCATTTCGAGGACATCGCCTCGACGCTGGCCGAGCAGGGCGTGCGTTTCGACCGCTGGCAGGCCGCCGCGAAGATCCAGCCCGGCGCCAGTCAGGAAGAGGTCATCAGCGCTTATAAAGAGCAGATCGACAAACTGATGACCGAGTGCGGTTACATCACGGTCGATGTGATCAGCCTCAATAGCGACCATCCGCAAAAAGCCGAACTGCGCGCGAAGTTTCTCGAAGAGCACCGTCACGGCGAAGACGAAGTGCGATTTTTCGTCGCCGGTCGTGGCTTGTTTACCCTGCACATCGACGATTACGTCTATGCCGTGCTCTGTGAAAAGAACGACCTGATCTCGGTTCCGGCCGGCACCAAGCACTGGTTCGACATGGGCGAACATCCACACTTTGTGGCGATCCGTCTGTTCAACAACCCGGAAGGCTGGGTTGCCAATTTCACCGGCGAAGACATCGCCGATCGCTTCCCGCGTCTGGAGGACTGAAACCGTGTCGATCAAAGCCATCCTCACCGACATTGAAGGCACCACCAGCGCGGTGAGTTTCGTCTTCGACGTGCTGTTTCCCTACGCCGCCAAACATTTGCCCGACTTTGTGCGCCAGACCGCATCGCGTGCTGATGTCGCCGAACAGCTCGACGCCGTGCGTCGCGAGAGCAACGAGGCGCAGGCCGATGTTGAACGGGTTGTTGAAATCCTCTTGAGCTGGATCGCCGAAGACCGCAAAGCCACGCCGCTCAAGGCATTGCAAGGCATGGTCTGGGCGCAGGGCTATCAGGCAGGGCAGCTGAAAGGGCATGTTTATCCGGATGCCGTTGAAGCGCTGCAACGTTGGCATGCGGCCGGTTATCAACTGTTTGTTTACTCATCCGGCTCGATTCAGGCGCAGAAACTGATTTTCGGTTGCTCGGAAGCGGGGGATCTGAGACCGCTGTTCAGCGGCTATTTCGACACCACATCGGGGCCGAAGCGTGAGGCGCAGTCCTACCGCAACATTCAGCAGGCGGTGGGTGTTGAAGCCGATGAAATCCTGTTCCTCTCGGATATCGCCGAAGAGCTCGACGCTGCCCAGTCAGCCGGCATGAAAACCTGCGGTCTGGCGCGTGAAGGCGGTGAGTTGGCAGGGCACGTGACGGTTGACAGCTTTACTGGAATCGAACCGGAAGCGTTTTGACCATTGCACACATCCCTGTAGGAGCTGTCGAGTGAAACGAGGCTGCGATCTTTCGATTTAGGCATGACATCAAGATCAAAAGATCGCAGCGTACCGCAGCTCCTACAAAAATCATGCGCACAAAAAACAGGCCGTGAAGCACATGCTCCGCGGCCTATTTTTGTTTAAAGCAAATTACAGCGAGTGATACGTCGGCAGAGCGAAACGCTGCTGGCTCTGCAGCATTGCAATTTGCGGCAGCTCGCTGGCTTGTTCGGCCAGGTCGCGGCGGATCGCGCTGATTGCCCACGACAGTTGGTCACCGGCATGCAGTTGCTGATACGAGAGGGCGCGTTTGAAGACTTTGCCGTCGCTGCTACGCAGAGTGAGCAGGATGCCACCGTCAGGACGTGGGGCAGTGCTGACTTCGTAGTTGGAGAATAGCGATGTAAATTTTTCTTGAATCAGGCTCATGTCATCAGCTCCGTATGTACTTGAATGGCAAGCATGCGGAGGTAGTTGCAGCGTTTGTGCCAGTATTGATTCGAAAAAAATCCCTTTAAAATCAATAATTTGAAGGCATTGCATTTTGCAGGCGTCGTGCAATCTGCATGAATGGCCATCGTGCATCCTGCATTTTGCGTGATTTTTCTCCGTACAACGGAACCAAACGTCCGTACCAGAATCCGCTCTTCCCCGTCGGCGCGATGGGATACAAATCATTGCAAAAACCGCGTGTACAGCCCCGCGAGCACTGACGTACTTTCCTTCTCGACCCACGGCGTAAACGCGTCGGTCGCAGTCATTACCCGATAACAAGAACAGCGGTCTGCACGTCAAGATCGAACGGGGAGATTTCATGCGTCACGCACCAAGCGACACGATTACCTGGGGCATGATGCTCCGCAAACTGCCGATGATCGCCAAAGCCATACCCCGGGTGGTCAAAGGCATGAAGGTGGCCAATGTCACGGATCCGACCCAAACGTGTGGTCTGGGCTGGACGTTCGAGCAGGCGACGCGGCGCAATCCCGATGGTGTGGCGTTGGTGCAGGGCGACGTGGCGTTGACCTATACGCAGGTCAATCAGTGGGCCAATCGCATTGCGCATTACCTGAGCGAGCAAGGCATCGGCAAGGGCGATGTGGTCGCGGTGTTCATCGAGAACCGTGCGGAATTACTGGTGACAATCCTGGCGCTGGCCAAGCTCGGCGCGGTGAGTGCGCTGCTCAATACCTCGTTGATGCGCGACACGCTTGTTCACAGCATCAATCTGGTTGCGCCGGTGGCTATTGTGGTTGGCGAAGAACTGACCGCTGCCTATGCCGCCGTGCGTGATCAGGTTGCGATCGCAGCGCCGCGCACCTGGTTCGTCGCCGATCAGGACACCCACAGCCATCCGGGCATCGCGCCTGAGGGCTACGTCAATCTGATCAGCGCCAGTGCTGACGCCAGTAGCGATAACCCGCCGAGCAGCGCGCAAATTTTCTTCGACGATCCGTGTTTCTACATCTACACCTCCGGCACCACCGGCCTGCCCAAGGCCGGTGTTTTCAAGCATGGACGCTGGATGCGCAGTTCAGCGAGCTTCGGCATGATCGCCCTCGATATGCGCCCGGATGATGTCGTTTACTGCACCTTGCCGCTGTATCACGCCACGGGTCTGTGCGTGTGCTGGGGATCGGCGATCAACGGCGCCTCGGGTTTCGCCATCCGCCGCAAGTTCAGCGCCAGCCAGTTCTGGGGTGACGTGCGCCGCTATCGCGCAACCACCATCGGCTATGTCGGTGAGCTGTGTCGCTACCTGGTCGAGCAACCGGTCAGCGCCGATGACAGCCGCCACGACGTGCGCAAGATGATCGGCAATGGTTTGCGTCCTGGTGCCTGGGCCGAGTTCAAGACGCGTTTTGCCGTCGAGCACATTTGTGAGCTGTACGCGGCGAGCGACGGCAACATCGGTTTCACCAACATCCTCAATTTCGACAACACCGTCGGTTTTTCGCTGATGGCGTGGGAACTGGTCGCTTACGACCATGACAGTGGCGAGCCATTGCGCGGCGATGATGGTTTCATGCGCAAGGTCGGCAAGGGCGAGCAGGGCCTGCTGCTGGCGCGGATCGACGACAAGGCACCGCTGGACGGTTACACCGACCCGCAGAAAACCGCCCGCGTCGTCCTCCACGATGTGTTCAACAAGGGCGATCGCTTTTTCAACACCGGCGACCTGCTGCGCAATATCGGTTTCGGCCATGCGCAATTTGTTGATCGCCTCGGCGATACCTATCGCTGGAAGGGTGAAAACGTGTCGACCACCGAAGTCGAGAATTTGTTGCTGCAACATCCGCTGATCGCTGAAGCCGTGGCCTACGGTGTGGAAATCCCCAACACCAACGGGCGTGCGGGGATGGCTGCAATTACTCCCGCCGAATCCTTGGCCACGCTGGATTTCGCTGAACTGCTGAGTTTCGTCCGGCAACGCATGCCGGCTTATGCCGTGCCGTTGTTCTTGCGGGTGAAAGTGAAAATGGAAACCACCGGGACCTTCAAATATCAGAAGACACGCTTGAAAACAGAAGGCTTTGACCCCGGGCTCACCGGCGATGACCCGATCTTCGCCTGGCTGCCGGGCAGCGAAACCTATGTGCATGTCAGTGAGCAAATCCTCGCTGAAATTCAACAGGGCAAACATCGATATTGAGTGTGGCTATCGGGACGCTCGGAAAAAACCGAGTGACAGCCACCGTCGCGCTCGGGAAACTGTCGGCTTTCCGATAGACCGAAATGGAGTGCCCCATGTCCGACCAAAGCCGCCAGATGACCCCTGAAGAAGCTGCCGAATTCACCGAGCAGGTTTTCAACAAGGCGCGCGACGGTGATGCCGAGATGCTTGATCGCCTGGTCACCGCCGGGCTGCCGGTGAACCTGAAAAACAGCAAGGGCGACACCTTGTTGATGCTCGCCAGCTACTACGGCCATGTCGATGCGGTGAAGGTCCTGCTTAAACACAAGGCCGATCCGGAAATGCGCAATGGCAACGGCCAGAGCCCGATTGCCGGCGCTGCGTTCAAGGGCGATCTGGCGGTGGTCAAGGCGCTGGTCGAGGCGGGCGCCGAAATCGAAGGTTCTTCCTTCGACGGCCGTACCGCGCTGATGATGGCGGCAATGTTCAACCGCGTTGAAATCGTCGACTACCTGATCGGCCAGGGCGCTGACCCGAAAGCCAAGGACGCCAACGGCGTGACCGCGCTGGATGCGGCGCGGACCATGGGCGCAGTCGATACCACCGCGCAGCTGGAAAAGTTGCTGGCGTAAAGTCCACGGACTGTGGCGAAGGGCAGAATGCGCTATCCTTCGCGCCCTGAAAATTCACCTCCGCCACAGGATCCGCCCTCATGAAAGCCGCACTCGTCGAACTCATCAGCAAAATCAGCTCCGGCTGCATGGGCGAGGACGAGATCCTGAAGGTGGCCGACGAAGCCGCTCAGGCCTACGCCGATGCCGAGGCTTTTCTGGCCGCCAATCCGGACATCAACTACGACGACACTTTCCCGATCCCGCTGGGTGAGTGGGTAGTGGTCGGCAGCCTGCCGGAAACCGTGCTGTTTCAGGCCGATACCTACGTCGATCTGTTCGCACAAATCGTTGCCTCGTTTGGCCCGGGCGTCGATTTCAATCTCAAGCCCAAACAACTGGTCAAGACCGAAGCACTGACCGCACTCAACCGTATTCAGGTGCAGATGAGCAGCCTGAACAAGGAGAACGGCGGTTACACGTTGATGAACTTCAGCCAGTTGCTCGACGATGAGCAACAAATGGTCCTGGTCTACGGCAACGACGTGCCCCGCGTGCTGGAGTTATGCGCCGAGGTTGGCATCGCCGCCGCGCCAGCGCTGGAAGCCTTGAAGGTTGCTGTTCACGTCTGAACGCAATAAAAGGGAGCCCTGCGCGCGACCGTCTATCCTAAAAGTGCATGCCACTATTCTGGAGCGACACCATGGGTTCCACGTTCAACGGTCTGATTGGCCTGATCATCCTTGCCCTCGACATCTGGGCCATCATCAACGTGCTGAAAAGCGGCGCCTCCACCGGAATGAAAATCGTCTGGGTGTTGCTGATCATCCTCCTGCCGGTGCTGGGCCTGATCATCTGGGCGATTGCCGGGCCACGGGGCAACGTCCGGATCTGAGCTGATTTTCGATCACACGGTCATCCCTGTGGGAGCGAGCCTGCTCGCGAAGACGTTGGGTCAGTCGCCATCACCGGCAACTGATGCTGCGCTTTCGCAAGCAGGCTCGCTCCCACAGTAATTTGCGCTGGTAAAAAACAACCTGAGGTTCGACCTGTCATCTTCGGCAACGTAGAATGCGCGCCTTTCCCGGGCAATCGTCCCCACGATGGCGCCCGCGCATTTATCGGAGCACTTGACCATGACCGTCACCAAGACCAGCGAGTACCTGGAAACCCTCTACGAAGGCTACGGCCAGCGTTTTCGCATGGAAAAACTGCTGCACGAAGTGCGCACCGAACACCAGCATCTGGTGATCTTCCAGAACCCGCGCATGGGCCGCGTCATGGCGCTGGACGGCGTGATCCAGACCACCGAAGCCGACGAATTCATCTACCACGAAATGCTCACCCACGTGCCGATCCTCGCCCATGGCACTGCCAAGCGCGTGCTGATCATCGGCGGTGGTGACGGCGGCATGTTGCGCGAAGTGACCAAGCACGCCGGCGTCGAGCACATCACCATGGTCGAGATCGACGGCACCGTGGTCGACATGTGCAAGGAATTCCTGCCGAACCATTCCGCCGGTGCCTACGACGATCCGCGCCTGAACCTGGTGATCGATGACGGCATGCGTTTCGTCGCCACCACCACTGAAAAATTCGACGTGATCATCTCCGACTCCACCGACCCGATCGGCCCGGGCGAAGTGCTGTTCTCGGAGAACTTCTACCAGGCATGCCACCGCTGCCTGAACGAAGGCGGCATTCTCGTCACTCAGAACGGCACGCCGTTCATGCAGATCGACGAAGTCAAAACCACCGCCGGTCGCCTGCGCAGCCTGTTCCCGGACTGGCATTTCTATCAGGCCGCCGTGCCGACCTACATCGGCGGTTCGATGACCTTCGCCTGGGGCTCGACCAACCCGGCCTACCGCAAGCTCAGCCGTGAAACCCTGCAACAGCGCTTCATCGGCAGCGGCATCGTCACCCGTTACTACAACCCGGAAATCCACATCGGCGCGTTCGCCTTGCCGCAATACGTGCTGCAAGCGGTCAACAAGCCGAGCAACGACTGATCACCTTGACGTCACTCTACAAGGGAGCTCTTGCGGCGAGGGGATTTATCGCCGTTGGGATGCGCAGCATCCCTGAACCGGCCTGCGCGGTGTCTCCGTTAAACCGCAATGGGCGGGGATTACGACTGCTGCGCAGCCGGACGGGGAGAAATCCCCACGCCACAGAGTCCGCCCTATCGATCGGATGGTTATTTTCACCGTTGTCGGCTGTAATCCTTTTGAACCAACTGTCGCGGAAAAAAGTCGAGATAGAGGTAAGCCCATTTACGGGTTGATCGAGGAGGCACTGATGCAAAAGTGGAAAGTCACTTTCGTGGATGATCACGGTGAAATTGTCGATGAAGTCTTCGAACGTGAGGAATGCCCGTCCGATGATGAAGCCGCGCGGCTCGTCAAAGAGCGGCTTCTTCCGGTCGCCGCCCAGCTGGATCTCAACGATCTGGAAGGGCGCACCGCCGATGCCGGGGTGAAAAACCTCAAGACCCAGAACGGCATCGAAATCCGCAGCATCACTCCTGTCTGAACACTTCCTGTCATCTCGTAAACCAGGCCTTGGCAGCGGCGCTCTCTTGGGGCTACTCTGCAAGCGAGATCAGCGAATGGATCGCTAAGGTCTGGTCTTGTCAGCTACATGCTTGTTTCCCGCGCGCAACCACGTTGCCGTAGTACTTAGGCCAAAAGGCCCGGGGCGGGAATACGGAAAGTCTATCCATCAATCGAGGGGGACGATTCATGAGCACAGCCTATCAAGAAGACATCAGCAGCAACGTTCTGCGCCGCATGAAAGAAGGCGGTTTCGATTTTTCCCGGTTCCATCCCATCGAGTTCTACGCGATTTTCCCGGACGAGGAGCGGGCGCGCAGGGCAGCAGGCAAATTTCGCGGTGAATCCATCAATGCCCAAGTCAGTGCGCGCGACGACGGCGCCTGGTCGCTGGAATTGAGCAAAGTGATGTACGCAACCTATGACGATATCGGCGATTTCGAGCAAGGCTTTTCTGCCGTGGTCGAACCGCTGGGCGGCATTATCGAGGGTTGGGGCGTGAAGCAGGAGGTGCGCAATCGTTACCGGTTGAATTGATATTGCGCATTGTCTGTCGGGCAACGGCTGACCTTCGGGTCGGCCGTTGTCGTTTCTGGCTTCTGCACATCGCAGTGGCAAAACCCTGAAACAAGAATCCAGGGCAAAAAAAAGCCACCGGAGAGGGTGGCTAAAAGGGAAGACGGGTATGCAATAAAGTCCTGTCGGGACGGGGCTGCCAAGGCAGTTCAGATCAGTTGAGCTGTCTACTTTGCGGCGGCGTGCCGGGGAAGTTTTGCAGCGAATGCGCGGATTATCCGCAGTCGCGGCCGGGCAGTGAAATCAACTCTGACTATGCTGGTGATAGGCGATGCAGTGCGTCGCAATGAAGCGGGGGCAATCGGGCCGGGGCATTTGCCGCACAGGAATGGTGCGCAGCCTTCGGCGTGGATCTACAACCGATTGAAATCAAAGCGTTTATGCCGATGGCACGGGCCTTGCGAAGGCCTGTATGTCCGGAGTGACAAGGAGTACGGCATGATCCGCACCTATTTTGACGAGATGTACGATGCCGGCGGCCTGGTCCGCCCGCATTACCGGGAATTTGCCCGCTGGCTGGCCGATACGCCCGACGAGCTGCTCGCGCAGCGCCGCCGCGAGGCCGATCTGCTGTTCCACCGTGCCGGGATCACCTTCACGCTCTATGGCGACGAGCAGGGCACCGAGCGCCTGATTCCGTTCGACACCATTCCCCGCAGCATTCCGGCCAGTGAATGGCGGATTGTCGAGCGCGGCTGCATCCAGCGGGTCAAAGCGTTGAACATGTTTCTCGCCGACCTCTACCACGAGCAGCGCATCATCAAGGCCGGGATTATTCCCGCCGAACAGGTGCTGGCCAACGAGCAATACCAATTGGCGATGCAAGGTCTGGATCTGCACCGCGATATCTATTCGCACATCTCCGGCGTCGATCTGGTGCGCGATGGCGATGGCACTTATTACGTTCTCGAAGACAACCTGCGCACACCCAGCGGCGTCAGCTACATGCTCGAGGACCGCAAGATGATGATGCGTCTGTTCCCCGAACTGTTCTCCGCCCAGCGCATTGCCCCGATCGATCACTACCCCAATCTGCTGCTCGACACCCTGAAAAGCTCAAGCCCGATCGACAACCCGAGCGTGGTGGTGTTGACGCCGGGACGCTTCAACAGCGCGTTCTTCGAACACGCGTTTCTGGCGCGGGAAATGGGCGTGGAACTGGTGGAAGGCGCGGATCTGTTCGTGCGTGACGACAAGGTATTCATGCGCACCACCGATGGCCCGAAAGCGGTCGACGTGATCTACCGCCGCCTCGACGATGCCTTCCTCGATCCTCTGGCATTCAACCCGGACTCGATGCTCGGCGTGCCGGGGCTGCTGTCGTCCTATCGTTCCGGCAACGTGGTGCTGGCGAATGCCATCGGCACCGGAGTGGCGGACGATAAATCGGTGTATCCGTTTGTCACGGACATGATCCGCTTCTACCTTGACGAAGAACCGGTTCTGAAAAACGTGCCGACCTGGCAGTGCCGCAACCCGTCCGAGCTGTCCCACGTGCTGGCCAATCTTCCGGAACTGGTGGTCAAGGAAACCCAGGGCTCCGGCGGTTACGGGATGCTGGTCGGGCCGGCCGCGACGACGGCGGAAATCGATGCCTTTCGTGAGCGCATCAAAGCCAAACCCCATGCCTACATCGCGCAGCCGACGCTGTCGCTATCGACCTGTCCGACCTTTGTCGAAAACGGCATTGCACCGCGCCATATCGATTTGCGTCCGTTTGTGTTGTCCGGTCGCGAAACCCGTGTGGTGCCTGGCGGTTTGACCCGTGTCGCGTTGCGTGAAGGCTCCCTGGTGGTGAATTCCTCCCAGGGCGGCGGCACCAAGGACACCTGGGTAGTCGAGGATTGAAGGAAGCTTGCCATGTTAAGTAGAACTGCCTCGGATCTGTACTGGATGTCGCGTTACCTGGAGCGTGCGGAGAATCTCGCGCGCATGCTCGACATCAGTTATTCGCTGTCGCTGATGCCGCAGGACGGGCGCGGCGACGGTCTGCACGAACTCGCCATGCCGTTGCTGATCACCGGCACCCTGGACGATTACCTTGAACGCCACGGCGACCTCCACGCAGAGCGCCTGCTGCATTTCTTCGCACTGGATGCGGCCAACCCGGCCAGTATCTACAGCTGCCTTGGTGCAGCGCGGGCCAGTGCTCATGCGGTACGCGGGCGAATCACCGCGGACATGTGGGAAAACATCAACGCGACCTGGCTGGAAATTCGCGGCATTGCCGAACAGGGCTTGAGCCGCTATGGCATGAGTCGTTTCTGTGAATGGATCAAGGAACGTTCGCACCTGTTTCGTGGCGCCTCATACGGCACGATCATGCGCAACGACGCGTTTCGCTTTATTCGTCTGGGCACGTTTATCGAGCGCGCGGACAACACGCTGCGCCTGCTCGATGCCCGTTACGAAATGGCCGGCGATCAGGCCGAAGCAGTCAGCGACGGCACGGCGCACGCCTATTACCAATGGAGTGCGCTGCTGCGCGCCTTGTCCTCATTCGAGGCATACACCGAAATCTACCGCGACGCGCCCGGCGCCCGGCATGTCGCCGAACTGCTGCTGTTGCGCGCCGACGTGCCGCGTTCGCTGCGTGCCTGTACCGAAGAAATCGACCAGATCCTCGCGCAACTGCCAGGCGCCAACGGCCGACCGGCACAACGCCTGGCGGCGGAAATGGACGCGCGCCTGCGCTACACCGGCATCAACGAAATCCTCGAAGAAGGCCTGCACGCCTGGCTGACCGAATTCATCCCGCTGGTGCGCCAGTTGGGCAACGCCATTCACAGTTCCTATCTGGAGGCTGCATGAGACTTTCCATAAGCCACGAGACCACCTATCACTACGAAGATCAGGTGCGCGCGAGCATCCAGTACCTGCGCCTGACGCCCCACGACAGCGAGCGCCAGCATGTCCTCAGTTGGCAACTCGACCTGCCGCGTCCGGTGCGTGCGCAGCTCGATCCGTTCGGCAACATTCTGCATGTGCTGACCATGGACGAGCCCCACGAAGCGATCATCATCGGCGCCCGTGGTCAGGTCGATATTGACGAATTGCGCGAGGCCGAACATGAGAGCCAGTCGGCGCTGCCGTTCCTGCGCTTCACGCGCCTGACCGAAGCCGACGAAGCCTTGCGCGAATTTGCCGCGAAGAACTGCAAGCAACGGCGTGATCGCACCGCGCTGATCGACTTGATGCACGGTCTGAATCAGCACATGACCTACACGCCGGGCTCGACTGAAGTCGACACCAGCGCCGCCGAAGCTTTCGCCGGTCGCGCCGGGGTTTGTCAGGATCATACCCATGCGTTTCTGGCCTGCGCGCGCAGCCTCGGCGTGCCGTCGCGTTACGTGTCGGGTTATCTGTATAGCGAAGATTGCGAGCATCTGGCCAGTCATGCCTGGGCAGAAGCGTGGCTGGATGACGCCTGGTACAGCTTCGACGTGACCAACCAACTGGCGCGTCCGGAGCGACACTTGAAGCTGGCGGTCGGCCTGGATTATCTCGATGCCTGCCCGGTCCGTGGCATGCGCCGGGGCGGCGGCTGTGAGCAGATGCATGCGAAGGTGTTCGTCTCGCCGACGCCGGTGATTTCCGTCCAGCAACAATAGCTCGACGCTCCCAAGCCCTGTGGGAGCGAGTCTGCTCGCGAAAGCGGTCCATCAGCCAGCCAATCAGCGACTGACACTCCGCCTTCGCGAGCAGGCTCGCTCCTACAAGGGGACTGCGTCAAGGCTTGGCTTTGCGTTCAGCCATGTGCTTGAGATAGCCCACCAGCATTTCAAGGTCTCCATCCGGCAGCACCTGCGCCGAAAGCCCCGGCATCTTCGCTTGCGGCCACTGACGCAAACTCTGCGGATCGCGGATGTAGCGCTTCAAGAAATCCGCCCCGAAATACTCGGTCGGGCTATACGGAATATTCAGATCCGGCCCGAACTGCGCGTCTCCGGCACCATTCAGCCGGTGGCAGGCCAGGCAGTTTTTCTGAAACAGGGCAAAACCCTTGTTCACCGGATCATCGGCCTTCAAGCCAGGATCGGGCAGCAGGGCAGGAAAGCGTTGGGCCACTGGCGCCATCAGCTTGATGCTGGCGACTTCGAACGGCCACTGTTCGGGGCTGATATTACCGGCCTGCGGATCGGTCCAGACCAGATAGAACGGCCCGGCGCTGTGCTTGCCGGCAGACAGCGGTGGCCACGGCCGCGCCGGGTCCTCGATTGCCAGCCATGCGCGTGCGCCGTCCTTGTTCAGCAAGGGCGCAGCGGCCAACTCTGCGGCAAAGCCATCCAGCGCCACCGCCTGCAAGTGATCCTCCGGCTTGACCCCCGTCAGCAATGCGGCCAGCGGCACGGCCTGATAGGTCATGTCCTTCTTGTAGGAAACATCATTGTTGATCGTGAGAGTTTGCAGCTGAGGATGCTTGAGCAGCTCTTCGGTCTGCCAGGTGCGGCTGTTTGCGCCCAACTGCAGATCCAGTTGTGCGGCGGACAAGGGCAAGCTCAGCAGCAAGGCACCGAGCGCAATGAGGGTTTTCAAATGATCGCCATCCATGTCGTGGGAGTGCGCAAAGGTTGGCACAACCACGCTGGCCCGGGTAGCGGGCCAGTCACATTTTCAGTGGCGATATACAGCAGGCGACGGTTGAATCAGCCGATGACCTTGGTCAGATTCGGCAAGATCAACAACAGCGTCGTGGCGAAAAGAATGAGTCCTGCTTGACGTACTTTCGGTTGTTTGAACATGGCTTGACCGCCTTTATTGTTATTTCCTGATGCATGCCTGACTGCATATCCCTGACGGCACGCGTTGCACTTCCTGTTGAAGGACGCCCGTCTCGGCAAAACCCGACGACGATGGCGTACATCTTCACCTTAGAGCCCGCGTCTCCCTTCGCTTAGATCCATTTCATATGGAGTTCTTTGCAAAAGCTCTTAAAACGGCATGAGGCGTATTGCCAGCTTCTTTGCCGCCCGCTGGCTAGACAACTCGGTGACCTGAACCGGTTCACCTGATGACGGATGACCGTCCGTCTGAGCGTGCGCGTCAAGCGCTTTGAGCAATGTGGTCATTGCTTGCCAGCCGGCACAGGGCGAAAGTGAAGTGACAATAAATCAGGTTCGAGGACGTCATGACTGAAGCTTTGATTTTCGATGCGTTGCGCACCCCGCGTGGCAAAGGCAAGGCAGACGGTGCGCTGCACAGCGTGAAGCCGGTCAACCTGGTGGCCGGTTTGCTGAGCGCGTTGCAGGCGCGCACCGCGCTGGACACCAGTCAGGTCGATGATGTCGTCCTCGGCTGCGTCACGCCGATCGGCGATCAAGGCTCGGACATCGCCAAGACGGCGGTGCAAGTGGCAGACTGGGACGTCAGCGTCGCCGGTGTGCAGATCAACCGTTTCTGTGCTTCGGGTCTGGAAGCGGTGAATCTTGGCGCGATGAAAGTGCGCTCGGGCTTCGAGGATCTGGTGGTGGTTGGCGGCGTCGAGTCGATGTCGCGGGTGCCAATGGGCAGCGATGGTGGCGCCTGGGCGCTGGACCCTCAGACCAACCTGCACAGCCATTTCACCCCGCAAGGGGTCGGCGCCGATCTGATCGCCACCCTCGAAGGCTTCAGCCGGCAGGACGTCGATGCCTACGCGCTGCACTCGCAGCAAAAAGGCGCAAGAGCGCGGGCCGACGGCTCCTTCAACAAGTCGCTGGTGCCAGTACAGGATCAGAACGGCATCATCCTGCTTGATCACGATGAATTTATCCGCGCCGAATCGACCCTCGAAGGCCTGGGCAAGCTCAAGCCGAGTTTCGAAATGATCGGGCAAATGGGCTTTGACGCCACGGCGTTGCGGGTCTACAGCCATGTCGAGCGGATCAACCATGTGCACACGCCGGGCAACAGTTCCGGGATTGTCGACGGTGCGGCGCTGATGCTCATCGGCTCCGAAGCCAAGGGCCGCGCGTTGGGGCTGCAGCCTCGTGCGCGCATCGTTGCCACGGCCGTCACCAGTACCGACCCGACCATCATGCTCACCGGCCCGGCGCCGGCGACCCGCAAAGCGCTGGCCAAGGCCGGACTGCGGGTGGAGGACATCGATCTGTTCGAGGTCAACGAAGCGTTTGCCTCGGTGGTATTGAAGTTCATCAAGGACATGGCCGTCGATCCAGGCAAGGTCAACGTCAACGGCGGCTCGATCGCCATGGGCCACCCGCTGGGCGCCACCGGTTGCGCGATCCTCGGCACCCTGCTTGATGAACTGGAAGCGCGGCATCTGCGCTACGGCCTGGCGACGCTGTGTGTCGGCGGCGGCATGGGCATTGCCACCATCATCGAACGCCTCTGAGCCCCGACTTCAAGGAAACCTGTTATGAGCGAAGCCATTCGTTACGAAAAAGGCCAGGACGGTATCGTCGTGCTGACCATGGATATGCCGGGCCAGAGCGCCAACACCATGAACGCCGTGTACCGCGAGGCCATGGCCGCTTGCGTCGCCCGCTTGCTGGTCGAGAAAGACAGCATTGCCGGAGTGATCATCACCTCGGCGAAGAAAACCTTTTTTGCCGGCGGCGACCTCAATGAACTGATCAAGGTCGGCAAGCCCGAAGCCAAAGCTTTCTACGACATGGTGCTGACCCTCAAGGCGCAATTGCGCAGCCTGGAAACCCTCGGCAAACCGGTGGTCGCGGCGATCAACGGTGCTGCGCTGGGCGGCGGCTGGGAGATCTGTCTGGCCTGTCACCACCGCATTGCTGTTGATGACGCCTCGGTGCAACTCGGTCTACCGGAAGTGACCCTTGGCCTGTTGCCGGGCGGCGGCGGGGTGGTGCGCATGGTGCGCATGCTCGGCATCGAAAAAGCGCTGCCGTACTTGCTTGAAGGCAAGAAGGTGCGCCCGCAACAGGCGTTGCAGGCCGGGCTGATTGATGACTTGGCAGCGGATCGCGATGAGCTGCTGGCCAAGGCGCGCGCCTGGATTCTCGCCAATCCGGCGGCAGTGCAGCGCTGGGACGTCAAGGGTTACCAGATTCCTGGCGGCACGCCATCGAACCCGAAAGTAGCGCAGATGCTGGCGATTGCGCCGTCGATCCTGCGCGCGAAAACCCAAGGCACTCTGCCGGCGCCGGAGAAGATTCTGTGCGCGGCGGTGGAGGGCGCTCAGGTCGATTTCGACACCGCGCACCTGATCGAAACCCGCTACTTCACCGAGCTGACGACCGGGCAAATCTCAAAAAACCTGATCGGTACGTTCTGGTTCCAGTTGAACGAGATCAACGCCGGCGGTTCCAGGCCGCAAGGTTTTGCGCCCTATAAAACCCGCAAAGTCGGTGTGCTCGGCGCCGGAATGATGGGCGCAGGCATCGCGTTCGTCAGCGCCTCGGCCGGTATCGACGTCGTCCTCAAGGACATCAACCTTGCCGCTGCCGAGAAGGGCAAAGCGCATTCCGCAGCGCTGCTGGACAAGAAAGTTACCCGTGGCCAAATGACTGCCGAACGGCGCGAAGCGGTGCTGGCGCGAATCGTTGCGAGCGAAAGTGATGCCGATCTGGCCGGTTGCGATCTGATCATCGAAGCGGTGTTCGAGGATCGCCAACTCAAAGCCAGGGTGTCCGCCGCCGCGCAACAGGTCGTGGGCGGCGAAGCGGTCATTGCTTCCAATACGTCGACGCTGCCGATCACCGGTCTGGCGACGGCGGTGCCCGATCAAAGCAAATTCATCGGCCTGCATTTCTTCAGTCCGGTAGAAAAAATGCCGCTGGTGGAAATCATCAAGGGCGCGCAGACCAGCGCCGAAACTCTCGCTCGCGGTTTCGATTTCGTTCTGCAAATCAAGAAAACTCCGATCGTGGTCAACGACAGTCGCGGCTTCTTTACCTCGCGGGTGTTCGGCACGTTCACCAACGAAGGCATTGCCATGCTCGGCGAGGGCGTCAGTGCGCCGATGATCGAGACCGAAGCGCGCAAGGCCGGGATGCCGGTCGGGCCTCTGGCAATCTCCGACGAAGTTTCCCTCAGCCTGATGAGCCATATCCGTCAACAGACGGCCAAGGACCTACAGGCTGAAGGGAAACCGCTGATTGAGCACCCGGCCTTTGCCGTGATTGACTTGATGCTCAATGAATTCAAGCGAGCGGGTAAAGCTGCCGGAGGCGGTTTTTATGAGTATCCAGCCGGTGCCCAGAAGCATTTATGGCCGGAGCTGAAAACTCGCTTCGAGAAGGCAGACGGACAGATCTCTGCGAAGGATGTGCGTGATCGGCTGTTGTTTGTGCAGGCCATCGAAACCGTGCGCTGTGTGGCGGAGGGCGTGCTGACCTCGACGGCGGATGCCAACGTCGGCTCGATCTTCGGCATCGGTTTCGCCGCGTGGACCGGCGGGGCGCTGCAGTTCATCAACCAGTATGGCCTGAAGGACTTCATCGCCCGCGCGCAGTATCTGGCCGAGCAGTACGGCGAGCGCTATACCCCGCCAGCGCTGCTGCTGGACAAAGCGGCGAAAGGTGAAATGTTCTAAGGCCAGCGAGCATTTCGGGGCTTGCTTTGGCCACGTGTTTCAAGGCAGGCTCTGGGGTGTTCATTATTCCCATCACGTGTCAGGTATTTTTTATGTCGCTGCGCATCTGCATTCTCGAAACCGACATCCTGCGGCCCGAACTGATTGACCAATATCAGGGCTATGGGCAGATGTTCCAGCGCCTGTTCTCGCAGCAACCGATTGCCGCTGAGTTCACTGTCTATAACGTGGTGAAGGGTGAGTATCCAAGTGACGATGAGACTTTCGATGCGTACCTGGTCACTGGCAGCAAGGCCGATTCGTTCGGCACGGATCCGTGGATCCAGACCCTCAAGACCTACCTTTTGAATCGCTACGAACGCGGCGACAAATTGCTCGGCGTGTGTTTCGGTCATCAATTGCTGGCACTGCTGCTTGGTGGCAAGAGCGAGCGTGCATCCCAAGGCTGGGGTGTCGGCACTCACAGCTACCAGCTGGCAGCCAAGGCGCCGTGGATGAGCCCGGTGCGCGAAGAGCTGACACTGTTGATCAGCCACCAGGATCAGGTCACCGAACTACCGGAAAACGCGACTGTGATCGCCTCCAGCGATTTCTGCCCGTTCGCGGCGTATCACATCAACGATCAAGTGCTGTGCTTCCAGGGCCACCCGGAATTCATTCACGATTATTCGCGCGCGCTGCTCGATCTGCGCCAGGAAGCGCTGGGTTCGCAGATCTACAGCAAGGGTGTCGCGAGCCTTGAGCAGGAGCATCATGGCGCTACGGTTGCGGAGTGGATGATGCGGTTCGTGGCGCACAAGCCAGAAACGGCTCAACGCTGAAAGGGCCTGCCCCCACAATCCCTGTGGGAGCGAGGCTGCTCGCGAATTGCCGGGGCAACGCGGTCCCGGCTACAGCCACCCCGACCGCTTGAAGCTCGCCCACAAACTCACACACCCCACCGCAATAAACCCCAGCACCGCAAAATAACCGTAGTGCCAGGTCAATTCCGGCATGTTCTGGAAATTCATCCCGTAGATCCCCGCTACCGCAGTCGGGAACGCCAGAATCGCCGCCCACGCCGCAAACTTGCGCTGCACCACGCTCTGCCGTGATGCCTCGAGCAACACGCCAATCTCGATGGTCTGGCTGGCAATGTCCGCCAGCGTGCTCAGGTCTTCCATCTGCCGGGTCACGTGAATCTGCACATCGCGAAAGTACGGACGCATGTTCTTGTCGATGAACGGGAAACTGAGCTTTTGCAGCTCTTCGCCGATTTCCACCATTGGCGCCGCATACCGGCGCAAGCGCACCACGTCACGGCGCAGACCGTGCAGCTTCTGAATGTCTCGCTCGTTGAGGGCGCTACACAAGACGTTGCGCTCCAGCTCATCGATCTCGGCGTGGATCGCTTCGCCCACCGGCTGATAATTTTCGATGACGAAATCGAGCAGCGCATACAGGACGAAATCCTCCCCGTGCTCAAGCAACAGCGGGCGCGCTTCACAGCGTTGGCGCACATAGGCATACGACGCGGAGTGGCCGTTGCGAGCAGTGATGATGTAACCCCTGCCAGCGAAAATATGCGTTTCGATGAATTGCAAAACGCCGTTTTCGCGGACCGGCGAGTAGGTGACGATAAACAGAGCGTCACCAAAGGTTTCCAGTTTCGGTCGGCTGTGTTTTTCCAGCGCGTCTTCGATGGCCAGTTCATGCAAGTTGAACTGACGTTGCAGGTTGGATAATTCCTGTGCGTCCGGTTCTTCCAGGCCGATCCAGACGAAGTGGCCGGGTTTGGCCGCCCAGGCAGCACCTTCGTCCAGCGCAATATTGGTGACTTTCTTACCCTCGCTGTACACCGCAGCAGCAACAACTCGACCCATGGTGGTGATTCACTTCTTCTTGGCAGATGGCAGGGGAGCAAAGCTTCAGCTTAGCCGTGTCGCTGCTTGAGAGTCAGTGAAACTTCTACAGTTCAGCCGGCAAAAGAAAACCCGCACAGGGCGGGTTTGGTTTCACGTGGCTTGCAGTTGCCGATCCATCGATTCGATGCACTCGCGCATCTGCTCGCGGCATCGCTCGATCAGCATAGGCATGTCATCCATGGTCAATCCGACTGTAGGAATCGCCGGCAAGGAACGTATGAGAACGTTGCCGCTGCGCCAGCGATTCAGGCGCATGTGTTTTATATAGCTGCTCACGCACACCGGAACGATCGGCACGCCGGCGGCAATTGCCATCTGGAACGCGCCTTTCTTGAACGGCAACAAATCTTTACCGAGGTTGCGGGTGCCTTCCGGAAACACCCAGATCGAGGTGTCTTCATTCTGCAAGGTGTGGGTGGTCGTCAGCATCGACTGCCGCGCCTTGTGCGCATTGCCACGGTCGATCAACACATTGCCGGCCAGCCAGAACAACTGGCCGAACAACGGCACCCACTTCAGGCTTTTCTTGCCGATACACACGGTGCGGCGGGGGACGACATTGCCGAAGACGAACAGATCGTAGTTGGACTGATGGTTGGCAATGATCACGCAACTGTCGGGCTTGTTCATCAAGCCGTTGACCTCGGACCTGACCCGCAAACGCAAGATACACATCGCCGGCAAAGCGTAGAGGCGGGCGCACAGTCGGCTGTTGTCCGGGTTGAACGGGCGGCACAGTCCAAGGATCACGCCGAGCACGCCGGCCAGAATAAAGTGCAGGCCCATCAACAACATACGAAACACAAACAGCATTTTTGCAGGCCCACCGGGACAAAAGGTGGCGCAGTGTACGGATGTGCACTGTTTTCGGCAATTGCCGCTATAGAGTCCGGAGATGGCCGATGTTTAAGCGCATATTTCAGTCTTGCCTGTCAGGCGCGTCCTAGAGCTTTCCGCGAATCTTCGACGTGTGACGTAAGAAAAAGCCCGACACGAGGGTCGGGCTATTCACTTACAGGCAGATCCTGGACGAGTCACCCCAGATGTTGCTGATCCTGCAGGATGGCGTCGTCAAGAGTTTCCAGCAGTTGCTTGCGCACTTTCAGCTTGGTGTTCTTGTGCGCGAGCATGTTGATCTTCTTCAACTGCCGCGCGGCAGCCAGCGCGGCGCCCTGCAATTCTTCGGCTGTGACGACTTTGTCGAGGAAGCCTGCATCAACGGCACTTTGCGGATCGAACATCTCGCCATTGATCACCGAGCGATGGAAAGCCGAACGCCGCAAGCGATCACGCGCCAGCTCGATACCGGCGTGGTGCATGGTCATGCCGATTTGCACTTCGTTCAGACCGATGCTGAACGGGCCATCGACACCGATGCGGTAATCGGCGGACAACAGCAGGAAAGCACCCTTGGCCACAGCGTGTCCCGGGCAAGCAACGATCACCGGGAACGGGTGAGAGAGCAGGCGGCGGGCCAGCGTCGAACCGGCTGTCACCAGCGCAACGGCTTCTTTCGGGCCGGCGGTCATCACCTTGAGGTCATAACCACCGGAGAGAATCCCCGGCTGCCCGGTAATGATCACCACCGCGCGATCCGCCACCGCCTGATCCAGCGCCGCGTTAAACGCCGCAATCACATCCGGAGAAATCGCGTTGACCTTGCCATTGTTCAGGGTCAGGGTCGCGATACCGTCTTCGAGGTGGTAGGCAATCAACTCGCTCATGACGCTATTCCTTATTAGAAAGATGGGCAGACGTTACCCACCGCCGCAGGCCAGGTAAAGCGCCGTGACTGACCTGCCAGTCACCGTTTTGCGCTTCGGCCAGCGTCGCGCGCTTGTTGCCTGCTATAAAAGGAAGCGCACGGCTTACCCGAGATTGGCGGGTTAGCCATCGTCCGCTCTGGCTGAGCGCGGCGGCCTCTCTTAAGCGCATGAAAATTCTCAAAAAAAGTTTGCCATCGGAAAAGCTTTCGACTACATTAGCGCGCCTCGACAGACAGAACATGTCTGCAGAGATACGGTGAAGTGTCCGAGTGGCTTAAGGAGCACGCCTGGAAAGTGTGTATACAGGAAACTGTATCGAGAGTTCGAATCTCTCCTTCACCGCCAAATTGAATATCAAAAAACCCGACTTCGAAAGAAGTCGGGTTTTTTGCTTTCTGCGTGTTCGAAAATTGCTCGGGCATCATTTGCTGCGCATCGATCAGCTGCGCGCGGGGGCCGAAATCCGGTTTTGTTGGCATTGAACTATTGTACTGACCAGTTAGAATGGCCGAATTCATGGCTCTGCGTCACTCGCTGCATCAAAAAGGGTCGAGATTTACATTTCTGAGGTAGAGAGTAGTGGAACCGCTATTTGCAGTCGTTGCGACCACAGGATATTTGCTCCTCGTCGAGGTGCATTCCAGAAAAGTTATTCCGCTCGAGAACGATCGCACTGAATATTACGGCATTTCATGGTTTCCGGGCGGCAAGGATTTTGTGCTCAGCCACTCTGGGCTGGATAACGTAAAGCTGAAGGACATTCAGACCTACGCTACCTCAGAAGTGGGATTTCTTTCGCACGGCAATTTCCATTCCGAAACCTTTCTCTCGGAACCACACCAGTTGCTCTGCGCATCTGACGGTCGCGTGGTGTGTACCAACACCGGACGTAACGCGATCACTGTGTTCGACCTGGAAAAGCCCGGGCATTTTCAGGAAAAGCGGCTGAGCAACGTTCGCTGGGATCGTCTTTCACTGGAAGAAATCACCGGCGATCATCTCAATTCCGTATTCGAAAAAGATGGTCATCTTTATGTCATCGCTCACGGCCACCATAACGGTTCGTTAATGGCAGTACTGACTTATCCGGCATTGGAGATGGTCAGTGTCACGCCCATTGAGCGACGTACGGGCCTGCACAATGTGTGGGTATCGGACGAAGGGCAGAAAATTGCCTGCCACAGCAATATCGGTGCGCTGATCGATCTGGAAAGCAACGAAGTTCTCTGGGAGTCGGGGAGTCCAATCTATACGCGAGGCCTGGCGGTTTCGTCCGACATTATGCTGGTGGGAGAAAGCCAGATGACCGGACGTGATTTGCGCCGCAGTTCCATGAGCGGTTTGTGGGTTCTGGAACGGGGCACCTATAGAGCACTGGACTACATCTGCCTTGGTCCTTACGGCGCCGTCAACGAAGTTCGCTTGTTGAACGTAAAAGACTATGCACACCACGGCCATACTTTTCCGTTTGTATCGGAGTTGTTCGAGCGAAGTCTGTTCAACCGTAAGTCTGAAGAGCGTCTGGCTGCTTGCCAGCGTTCGAAAAACATTCAGCAGGAGTGGGCTGGCGTGGAACTCGTCTACGGCGTGCCTAAGACACTCGAAGACGGCGGCAAAGAGGCTATCCTCGGTAACCTGTGTCTGATCAAGAAGACCGAAGACGTTTCGCAAGCACAACGCAGCCTAGCGTTCAGTTATTCGTTGGACACGCCATCTACCGATTCTCACGTTGCGGTGGTGACTTATCAGGGCAGTGGCGGTGACACGGATATGAACGCACTGCTGATACAGCCTATCAATGATGTCGAGGCCGGACTGGTACTTTGGACAAATGATGGCGCGCACTGGAATCCCGAGCCCGATGTGCAGGTTACGGGACTTCCTCATAGAGGTGACGTTCGCGTGGTAGCGAGTGAGGCAGGCCTGGAATTTTATCTGAATGACGAATGGCGTCTTACAGTAGACGCAGCCAGGCTGCCTTTTCTCGAGGGCTCATTGGGTATTCGCTGGATCGGTTCGACTATCAGCCGGTTTATCGAATAGCGGTCGATCATTATATCTGGCCCGATCTACGGCTTTTGAGCGGCGAGTTGCCGCTCAAGACTAACGTTTTTGAACTCAGACTCTACGCGAGATGAGGATGCGTATGACAAGCGAAAAAAACAGCGTGCCTGAGAATGTCGTTTTGCACCCTACGCAAGTTGCTCCCAGTGATCGAGAGCGTGTCGTGGCGCAGAAGCCTTTTACCATTTGGTTTACCGGATTGAGCGGTTCAGGCAAATCGACGCTGGCGTTCGCGATTGAAAAAATGCTGATCGAAAGTGGCAAGCCTGCCTTCGTGCTGGATGGCGATAATGTTCGTCACGGACTTTGCAGCGACTTGGGTTTCAGTGCTGAGGATCGCTCCGAAAATATTCGCCGTATCGCTGAAGTAGCGCGTTTGATGAATGACGCGGGTATCTCCGTGATGGTGGCATGTATTTCTCCGACCAGACTGAGCCGTGAAAAAGCCCGATCCATCATTGGCGACGAGCGTTTTCTCGAGGTCTATCTGAACACGCCACTCGATGTATGTGAGCGGCTGGATCCGAAGGGACTTTATCGCAAGGCCCGCGCTGGTCTGATCCCGGAGTTTACGGGGGTCAGCGCACCTTACGAGGTGCCTGAGTCTCCCGCATTGGTTTTCGATGCAAGCCAAATGTCAGTCTCGGCCTGCGTAGAGGACATCGTCTCCAAGGCCATCGGTCTTGGGCGATAGGGCTCCAATTGTGCTACTCGGGGCGGATCCTCCGCTCGTCGGAGACCAAGCTTTGTGTGCGGCTAGTCCCGGAATGACCGGCTAGTCTCAAAATCCTCGGAGGTCGATATTTTCCAGGCAAAACAGTTTTGCCGGTATCGGCCCGGTTCCGCAGGGGAGAGGCTATGGCAGGTCCATTTATCGAAGATGATGGCGCTGAGTTTTCATTCAACAACTGTGTGCGCTGCGGTCAGTCGGAGTATCAGTCGGGGTTTGGCGAGGATCCGGTCAGCATCGGCAAAATCAAATCTACAGCCCCGAAAGGGCCGAAATCGAAATTCCTGCCCAAGGTCACGGCAAGGACCAGAAAGTGATTTCATCCAGTACCCCGTCACTGAACGGGGTTTTTTATGGGCGCAAGAATGAGGGGGCGGGCATTGACATTAATGTCGGTTTTTTTTCACAAACTTTTCACGTTGGCCAACGTAGTGTGAAGCCATCCGTTAGAAAGCAAGTCTCCAGCCCGTCTCCCCAGCGGGCTTTTTTTTGCCCGGCATAAAACCTTTTCCCTGATCGCGGTCCAATCGACGCTGTCGCCGGCGTCTGGACTTTCCTGCGCCGAGCGCATTAAATCCCGCTCCTTCTCGTCATCCCGTTTATTTGAGGTTTTCGTCATGCGTTTAACACTGCCTGCTCTGGTTCTTGGCGTTCTGGTTGCTCAAGGTGCAATGGCTGCCGGTGACGGCACCGCAGCGCTGGGCGGTGGCCTGGGTGGCGCGCTGGGTAACGTGGTCGGTCAGAAAATGGGCGGCAGCACCGGTGCCGCCATTGGCGCTGGCGTTGCGGGTGCAGCGGGCAGTGCCGTCGCCGCACGCAAGGGCAGCCGTACCAAAGCGGCCATTGGCGGCGGTGTCGGTGCAGCCGGTGGTTCGGTGATCGGCAACAGCCTGGGCGGCCGCAACGGCGCCACCATCGGTGCAGGTCTGGGCGGCGCGGCCGGCGGTGCCGTCGGCAGCAACCTGGGCAAAGGTCACAAGCGCCACTGAGACTGATGGCCTGTGAGAAGAAGCCCGACTCGATGTCGGGCTTTTTCATGGCTGAACGTTTCGTGCGAAATCATCTCCAATCTGCATACGCCCCGCTTGGGCGGACTGTCCCGATTCGGGAACTGCGAGGTTCATATGCGATTGTCATTATCTGCACTGTTTTTTGGCTTGGTCGTGGCGCAGGGCGCGATGGCGGCCGGAGACGGCGCCGCTGCCGTAGGCGGTGGTCTCGGCGGTGCGCTGGGTAATGTGGTTGGCGGACAACTCGGCGGCAGCACGGGCGCAGCGGTCGGCGCAGGTGTCGGCGGCGCCGCCGGCAGCGCCGTAGGCGCGAACAAACGCAACCGCACCGAAGCCGCGATTGGCGGCGGCCTTGGCGCGGCAGGCGGCTCGGTCGTCGGCAACAGCCTCGGCGGCTCCACCGGCTCTGCCATCGGCGCGGGCCTGGGCGGCGCAGCAGGCGGCGCGGTAGGTAACAATCTTGGCGACGACGACGGCGGATCTCATTCCGGTGGCCACAAGCACAAGAACAAACACAAAAATAAACATCGCTGATTGATCAACGAAAACCCGGTCTGGCGCCGGGTTTTTCGTGTCTGGCCGTCCGGCAGAGGAACGATTGGCGATAGGGCTTTTCGAAAGTGATACATCCCACACGCTCAAGAGGTGCGCCATGACTCCCGAAACCGAAGGCAAAGAAGAGAAGGGCCCGAGTGGATTACCCTTTATCAATGATCCGGGGAATGAAGATCCCGGGTCGCTGATGGATGATGCGACGGTGCCGTTGAATGATGCGGATGAGGCGGATATGGAGTATGAGGAGGACGGGGATGAGCAGTGATCAATATGAATTTGTTTCAACCAGTCTTCGCCCCACTGTTAGCCAAAGGGGCCTGTGCTTCAGGCCCTTGATAACGCCTGTTACCGACCAGCTAGCTTTCTGTTTAGTTTTCCTTCGATTTCACATAGCCATGCCTTTCCAGATATCCATTCGTTCCAGTAGCAGTAGTAACAGTTGAGCTCTTTCAGCAAATAAGCTCGCAACTCCGTTTCGCTGAGGTCCTTGCTAAGCAAGGTCTTTAGTTCGTGAGAGGTTTGGATCAGTATTTCGTTATTCGATGCGTCCAAAAACTCATCTATAACCTGGTCTGCCGTATCGTGTTCAACCGGCCAATCCTGGTGGAAGTAAGCACCAAAAAAATCTCGGATTTCAGGAAAGTCTTTATTCATAGCTCTGGAAATCCCGTTAACAAGAAGTAGCCCAATGAGGAAGAGGCATTTTTTTTCAAGACTAAAAGTAGGCTTGATGCTGGCTGGGATTGTGTCTGCCCATTGATCATACTCACGCCCACTGGCCGGCTAAAAGTGTGAGTAAAGCTCGTTTTTACTTTGTTACTTTCTAAAAACTCTTGCACTACTTGCGTATTGGCAGCTAAAGCTTCCGACGCGGCGGCCTCAGCCTCTGCACGATTCAAAAATGTAGACGCAGCCGGAATGTTGGGCTCTGCTGCTAATCGTTGCGCCAGTTGAGCGTCTGTACGCCCAACATGTCTGGCGATCAGATGTCCACCCTGAGCCTCATGCGTTGCTAGTCCTCCACCAGGGACAATTTCGCTAAACGGTCCATCGGCCCGTATTTCCCCAGGACACGGAGTGCAACTCAACCCCAACGGATCCACCCACCCCGTCGGATTCGGCACGTACTGGTACTGGTTCAACCCACCCGCGAGTTTCACCGGATCCGGCGTCAGATACCGCCCTAACCTAGGGTCGTAATACCGATGGCGGTTGTAATGCAGCCCACTTTCAACATCGAAATACTGCCCCTGAAAACGCAGCGGTTGGTCGAGGTAGTCTTCGCCGGCCAAGGTGACGGCGGCGACTTTGCCGTAGGCGTCGTATTGCGCGGACCAGACGATTTCGCCGCTGTAGTCGGTGAGTTCCTGTGGGGTGCCGAGGTGGTCGAGTTGGTAGTAGAACGGGCAGGCCTTTTTCGGGCCTTTGCCGTCGAGCATCGCGAGTGGGCGGAAGGTGCCGGGTTCGTAGAGGAAGCTGCGGTATTGCGTGGCGCTGCTTTCGGCGACGAGGTGCTCGCCTTGCCAGAAGAATTCGGTGACGGCGCCGTCGACGGTTTTGCGGATGCGCCGGCCGAAGGCGTCGTAGTGATAAGTGGCGGTCTGGCCGTCCGGGCGGGTCAGACCGATGAGGCGGTGCTGGCAGTCGTAGCGGTATTCGGTGACCAGGGTCTGGCCGTGGCCACGACGTTCGCGGATCAGGTTGCCGAAGGCGTCGTAGTCGTAATGGCGGTCGCCCTGCATCAACAGGCGATTGCCTTTGATCTGCGCGGGACCGGGGCGGTCCTGCATCAGCAGGTTGCCGGCCGGGTCATGGGCGAAGGATTCGGGCAGTTCGTCGCGCGAATGACGTACGCGGATCAACCGGTCGAGGGCGTCGTAGCCGTAGGTGCGCTGGCCGTGGCGGCTGTCGGCAATGTGCTCGAGATTGCCGTTGGCGCTGTAGGCATAATCGCGGCGGTACAGCGAGGCGTGGCGATGGCCTACAGCGTGGGCGAGCAAGCGGCCCTGATCGTCGTAGGAGTATTCGCTGAGCAGCAGACCCTGCTGGCGTTGCTGTTCGCGACCGGACTGATACACATGCCGGGTCAGCGGCGTGCCGTTGAGGTCGATGGCTGACAGCGCACCGCCCTTGGCGTAGTGATAGTCGAGCTTGCTGTTGTCCGGCAGGCGCATCCGCTTGAGCTGGCCGCAGGCGTCATAGGCGTAGCGCAAGGTGCCCCAGCCCTGATGCTCGTTGATCAGCCGGTCCTGACGGTCATACTCGAAGGCCAGCGGATGGTTCTGGCCGTCGTCAACGGCAACTAACCGGCCAAGGCGATCATAGTCATAACGTACCTTGATCCCATCGGGCAGGGTTTTGACCAGCAAACGCCCGGCCTTGTCGCGCTCGTAGCGGGTGACCAGACTTGGACCGAAATCACCAAACTCGGTCTTTTCCAGCAGATGCCCATTAAGGTCGTAGGCATAAGCCGTGCGCCGCCCATCAAACCCGGTTTCTTGTCGGATCAATCCGGTCGGCGTGTAATCCAGTCGGTACTTTTCGCCCGATTCGTTTTCAATCTCGGTCAGCAGCAACCGCGCATGGTCATAGCGATACTGCACGCGGGTGCCATCGGGGTTGATCCGCCGCGAGACCAGGTGCAGGTCATCGTCATATTCATAGCGGGTGATACGACCGAGCTCGTCGCGCTCAGCGGTGATCTGCCCGTAGGCGCCGTAGCTGTAGGCGCGCGTGCTGCCCGTAGGAGAAGTCGTCAGGATCAGTCGGCCGGCCGCGTCCCACTGCTGACGACTGACAACACCAAATTCGTCCTGAGTGGTAATCCGCCGTCCCAGCGCGTCGTAGGAAAAGCGGCGCACGCCGCCATCGGGCAGGGTTTCTTCGATGAGCTGGCCCAGCTCGTTCCACACCCAGCGATGGCGGCTGCTGTCCGGATAACGCAGCGACAGCAATTGCCCGCGCAGGTTGTAGTAGTAATGAGTGACCTGGCCGTCGGGATCGACCGCTTCGGTGACGGCGCCTTCAGCGTTGCGCCGGTAGATCCACACCGCATCACCACGGCAACGCTTGTAGAGAAAACCGTTGCGGTACTCGTAGGACGTTGGTGCATCGTCCGGCGGAATCAGCGCGATCAGCCGTCCGACTTCGTCGTAGCGGTATTCGGTGACCGCGCCCAACGCATCCTGCTCGGCGATCAAGCGCCCCTGCTGGTCATAGGCCTTGAGCTGTTCACCACCATCGGCCGCAACCTGGCGCACCAGCCGCGCGCGCTCGTCGTGGACGTAGACCTCTTCGGTGCCGTCGACGTAATGCACGGTCACGCTGGCGTCGTCATCGTTCCAGACGTAACGGGTGTTCATCTGCGAGAACGACGCCCAGTGGCGCACGCAGCGCGCCGCTTTGCCCTCGCGCTGCCACTCCCAGAAGAAGCTCGCGCCGCCGGTCAACTGGCGCTGGAGGATGACGTGATGGTCGTCGTAGTCGTAGCGCTCGCTGTCGCCGACCGCGTTGGTCGCGACCAGCAGCCGTTGCCGGACATCGAAGCTGTAGGTGGCGAGGTTCTGCTCGGTGGTCCACTCGCCCTGAACGAACACCTGATAATCGACCGCCACCAGTTGCGCGCGGTCATACCGCAACAGCAGCGCGCGCCCGGCGCCGTTGTCCAGACGCTGAATGCGGTCGGAGCGATCGCGTTGCAGGGTCAGACGATTACCGTAGACATCGCTGATTGCGGTCAGCCGGCCGGCGCGAAAGTGGTAAAACCGCGCACTGTCGCCGGCCAACGCCAGAATCAGTTCTTCCGGCTCATCACCGAGAAAGATCGCCGCCCGCGACAGGCTGTTGTGAATCGCCGGGCGCGCGACGCTGGGCAGGGGAAAGCGGGTGCGGCGGTTCTCGTGGTCGATCCAGATCACTCCATCGCCGTCGAAGGACAGCCGATGGGCCAGGGAATGGCTCCAGCCAAAACCCAAACCGATGTCGATCTCGACCGCGCTGCTGCGGTACAAGCGGGTGAACTCGAACGGCAGCACGCCATCGAGCACCGCGTCGGTCAGGGTCAGCAGTTCTTCGCCGGTGACCATCGACACCGGACAGCCGTTGGTACAGGTTTTGGGCACGCAATCGGCGGCATCGCCGTTGGGGTTCTTCGCCTGGTCAGGGGCGTCGTCGTGGGGCTCATGGCGCTCAAGGCGCGCCATGTTTTGAGATTTGTCCCGCGCGAGTGGCGCCGGATTCGGCACGCTCAGTACCACCGCGTCCGCCTGGCGAATGTTCAGTGGAATCGACGGTGTCGGCTTCAGCTCCACCTCGCGCGCATGAAACATCAGCGGCTTCAGCGTGCTCGCGTGCTGCTTGAGCTCCGGCGTCGAAGTCAGCTCAGCCAGACGCAAGGCTGAGGCGGCCAGCCATTCTCGCGCCCGAGGCGACTTGATCTTGGCCAGGACTTTGCTGCTCAAGCGCAGCGATACGCCGGCACCCCCGGCGACGCGCATCAACAGGAAACTGATGAGCAACTCGGTGCGAACTTCGGCCACCACCTCGGCGAGGTATTGCGGCGGCAGCATCTTCAGCCAACTGGTGAACGCGGCCAGATGAATGAACAGCAACGGCTCGTCGCTGAGCATCAACAAAGCGTTGGCAATCGCCTCGCTGGAAGCCGCCAGCAGCGCCTCAAGTTCGACTTCGCTCAGGTATTCCAGGAGCTTCGCGCTGTGCTCCTGCAGATCGGCAAGTAGGGCGAACAGTTGTTGAATGTCATCCCAGACGCCATTCAAAGCTTTTTCCAGGCCGCGCCAATCGGCCCGTTGCAACTGTCCGTAACGATCAAGAAAGCCGGCGCTGGAAAACTCCGTCCATTGCGGTTGGAAGCCTGTCCATTCGCTGCGCAGCCAGCCTTCAAGACCGGCAATCACGCCTTCATATGAGGCATACAGGGCGCGGACATGGTCGGTAGAAACATCGGGAAAGAAGGTGACGCGGTAGCGCTGGCTCCGCACGCAATCGGTGACCTCGAGGATCCCGCTCGGGCCGATGGTGTAGCGCAGTGGTTCGCCGAAGGTCAGCACACCGTCGACGTCGCTGAGCAGCGGTTCGAGGGTCACCGGGGTGTCGCCGATCGGCACGAAGCGCGCGGTTTCGAACAAATGCACCAGGGTCAGCGGCCCGCTGGCCGGACACATGACCACCGATGAGCTGACAGGTGCGCGCGAGGTGATCGGCGCGCTCAGTTGTACGTCATTGCCAACCTTGAACACCTGCTCGATGTCCAGCGCGGTCCCGGTCCAGAACTGCTCGGCCCAGGCGTCGTAGTTGTTCAGGCACAGGCGGAACTCATCGATCAGCGCTTCAAAATCTGGCTGCTTCGGATTCAGGGCGGCCACCACCAGCAGTCCGATGCTGTTGTTCAGGGCCAGGAGCTGATCGGGTTGAAACATTCGCAGTCGCTCGCGCATATGAAGAAACGGGAGCGCGGACTTTGCGGGGGATCAAAAAGGAAAGAAGTCGGGGAAGTAGGCAGTGTCTGTAGGAGTTTTCGCTAAATGCGAAAAGGCGTCGATGGCATTGCCCGTTGCTCAATGTCCATCGGCCTCGCTATGCTGCTGAACCCATTAATCAGATCCGCGTTGCGGCACGCTGCCTGTCGCCCGGGATGTCTTTGTTAACGGATCCGATGATGAATGCACCGCTGAAGACGTTCGGCCCGATCAAGGCCGTGATTTTCGATATGGACGGTTTGCTGCTCGATACCGAGGGCATTTACACCGAGGTCACCTCGCTGATTGCCGGGCGCTACGGGAAAACCTTCGACTGGAGCGTCAAACAAAACATCATTGGTCGCGGTGCCAATGACCTGGCCAATTACGTGGTGCAGGCGCTGGAACTACCGATCACTCCGGAAGAATTCCTGCAGATTCGCGAGCCGCTGATGCGCGAGCGTTTTCCCAAGGCGCAGGCAATGCCGGGGGCCGAAGCGCTGGTGCGTCACCTCAAGGCGCACAACATCCCGATCGCGGTGGGCACCAGTTCGTCGCGCCAGTCGTTCGGGCAGAAAACCACCTTGCACCGTGAGTGGTTTGCGCTGTTCGATTTCATCGTCACGGCGGACGATCCGGAAGTCGGCGCGGCCAAACCGGCGCCGGATATTTTCCTCACCGCCGCCCGGCGTTTGGGCGTTGCGCCCAAGGATTGTCTGGTGTTCGAGGATTCGCCGTTTGGCGTCACCGCAGCGAAAGCGGCAGGCATGACCGCAATCGCCATCCCCGACGCAGCAATGGCAGACGAGAAATATGCTCACGCTGACGGCATTATCCGCTCACTGAAAGATTTCACGCCCAGCGTATTTGGCCTGCCGATGCTGGAACTGGCTTGACCGCTTAAACACAAACGCCGCCCTTCTATAAAGAAGAGCGGCGTTTTTTCTTGCCGGTCTGTCAGGCGCCGAAACCACCGTCGATGGTCAGGCTGGCACCGGTGATGTAGCCGGCTTCAGGCCCTGCCAGATAGGCGACGAAGCTGGCGATTTCATCGGCGGTGCCGTAACGACCGACGGCCATCAGCGGAATCAGGCTGTCGGCGAATTCGCCATGGGCCGGGTTCATGTCGGTGTCGACCGGGCCAGGTTGCACGTTGTTGATGGTGATACCGCGTGGGCCGAGGTCGCGGGCCAGGCCTTTGGTCAGGCCGACCAGTGCCGATTTGCTCATCGCGTACACGCCGCCACCGCCGAAGGGCATGCGGTCGGCGTTGGTGCTGCCGATGTTGATGATCCGCGAGCCTTCGCCCATGTGTTTCGCTGCTTCCTGCGAAGCAATGAACACGCTGCGCACGTTGATGGCCAAAGTCTGATCGAAGTCTTCCAGTTTGAAATCTTCCAGCGGCGCGATGGCCAGCACGCCGGCGTTGTTGACCAGAATGTCCAGCCGGCCAAACGCTTCAACGGTGGCGCTGACGGCGTGGCGAATCGCGCCGGCATCGGCGCTGTCAGCTTTGATCGCCAGGGCTTTGCCGCCGTTGCCAGTGATGCTGTTCTGCAGTTCTTCGGCTTTGGCGGCGGAGCTGACGTAAGTGAAAGCGACGGCGGCGCCTTCAGCGGCCAGACGTTTGACGATGGCCGCGCCGATGCCGCGCGAACCGCCTTGAATCAGAGCGACTTTGCCGCTGAGGTGTTGAGTGGTCATGTTCGATCTCCAAGTGTGCAAGGCGGAATGCCTTGGTGTTGGTGCCGAGTATCGGCGTGGCATCGACAACCGTGTAGACCATGATTGCTATAGTCTGTGTAAACCAGAAGTTTATAGTGCCGATCATGGAAACGTTCAGCAGTATCGAATGCTTTGTGCGCAGTGCCGAAGTCGGCAGCTTTGCCGAAGCGGCGCGACGCTTGAGCCTGACCCCGGCGGCGGTCGGCAAGAGCGTGGCGAAACTGGAGGCGCGGCTTGGCGTGCGGCTGTTCCAGCGTAGTACACGCAGCCTGACCCTGACCGAAGCGGGGCAGCTGTTTTTGAGTGAAGTCAGCGCCAGCCTGACCACCATCCAGAATGCCGTGGCCAATCTGGCCAGTGCCGGTGGGCAACCGGCCGGCACGCTGAAAGTCAGCATGGGCACGGTGTTCGGCCGTCTGTATATCGTGCCGCTGCTCGGTGAGTTTCTGCGGCGTTATCCGGCGATCAACCCGGACTGGCATTTCGATAACCGCCAGGTCGACCTGATCGGGCAGGGCTTCGACGCGGCGATTGGTGGCGGCTTTGAACTGCCACAAGGCGTGGTTGCGCGCAGGCTGACACCGGCGCATCGGGTGTTGGTGGCATCTGAGGACTATCTGCAAAAACATGCGCCGATCAGCCATCCCGATGACCTCAGGCAACACGACGGCATTCTGATTCGCTCACCGCAGACCGGGCGCGTGCGTTCCTGGCAACTGACTCACCGCGATCAGCAACACAGTCCGCTAACGTTGCGGGCGAGGATGACCATGAGTGATTCCGAGGCGGCGTGCGCGACGGCGATGCAAGGTTTGGGCATTGCGCTGGTGAGCATGCCGTTTGCGGTCCCGTATCTTCAAACAGGGACGTTACAGCGAGTGCTGCCGGACTGGTTTGTCGATGACGGCAACATTTCGATCTATTACGCCGAGCACAAATTGTTGCCGGGCAAGACCCGGGCGTTTGTGGATTTCGTGATTGAACAGTTTGCTGAGCAGGGACTGGGGCGGCGGTTTAGTGCCATCTAAGTAAGGCTTGGGACCGAGTCGTTTGCATTCGCGAGCAGGCTCGCTCCCACAGGGGTACGCATTCCAAATGTCGGAGTGAGCCTGCTCGCGATGCACGATAACTCGGTCTATCGAGCAAAGCGCTGCGCCCAGCCAATAATGTTCTTCGGCCGTGGCGTCGCATAAGTCCGCACCTTCGACGTCGACAACTTCAAGCGCACCAGCGATTCGGCAATCGTCACCGCCGCCGTCACGCCATCCACCACCGGCACGCCGGTGCGCCGGCGAATCTGCTCGTCCAACCCGGCCATACCGCCGCAGCCCAGGCAAATCACCTCGGCCTTGTCCTGGGTCACCGCCAGTTCGGCCTGCTGCACGATCGCTTCCAGTGCGCGCTGCGGTTCGTGTTCCAGCTCCAGAACCGCCAGACCACTGGCGCGCACCGAGGCACAGCGATCCCACAGACCGGATAGTTTCAGCCGATCCTCGATCAGCGGCACGGTGCGATCCAGCGTGGTCACCACCGAGTAGGCATGGCCGAGAAACATCGCGGTGCTGGCCGCCGCATCAGTGATATCTACCACTGGCACGTTGAGCAATTCCTGCAAGCCTTCGCGGCCGTGCTCACCGTAGCCGGCCTGAATCACCGCATCGAATGGTTGGTCGTAGGCCATCACCCGGTCCATGACGGCGATGGCGGCCAGGTAACTTTCGAAATTGCCTTCAATCGATTCGGCGCCGAAGTACGGGGTCAGGCCGACGATTTCGGTACCGGGCGAAGCGACGGCCTGCGCCGAGCGGGCGATGGCCTCGGTGATGGATTCGGTGGTGTTGACGTTGACCAGGAGAATACGCATGGAAAATCCTTATTGCGGGCAGTGGTGCGGCCCGAAAACCGGGCCGCGAAGGGATCAGTGGCTGACGTTATCCACAGCGATGCATTCGCCGCTGACTTCGGCGTAATGCGTCTGGCGTTTGGCGATGATCAGGTAAAGCATGCCGGCGATACCGGCACCGATCAGCCAGGAGAACGGCGAGACGCTGTGGAAACCAGGTACCAGGGCCAGGACGATGGCGATCAGCGCTGCAGGAATAAACGCCGCCACCGCGCGGAAATTGATGCCACGGCTGTAGTAATAAGCGCCGTTGGGGTCTTCGCTGTAGAGCTGCGGCACATTGATCCGGCTTTTGCGGATCAGCCAGTAGTCGACCATGATCACCCCGTACAGCGGGCCGAGCAGGGCGCCGAGGCCCGACAGGAAATACACGATCACCAGCGGGCTGTTGTAGAGATTCCACGGCAGGATCAGCACGGCAATGGTCGCGCTGATCAACCCGGCGCGGCGGAAGGTCAGGTACTTTGGCGCCAGGTTGCTGAGGACGAACGC
Source organism: Pseudomonas sp. AC083 (assembly GCF_979253165.1). Classification (NCBI taxonomy): domain Bacteria; kingdom Pseudomonadati; phylum Pseudomonadota; class Gammaproteobacteria; order Pseudomonadales; family Pseudomonadaceae; genus Pseudomonas; species Pseudomonas sp. AC083. Next base: position 34,053 of record NZ_CEEDDH010000019.1, on the reverse strand, counting down.
CGGGGCGACGAAGTTGGCCATGATGTTCACCGCGACGGTGACGATCAGAAAAGCCAGGCAGCCGAGTACCAGGAAGAACGTGTTGGGGATCGAGGCGATGATTTCGGTCGGGCTTTCGATGATTCGCCCGTTGATCTGGAACTGCGCGCCACACAGCAACACGGTAATCGCGGCGAATACCAGAATGTTCACCGGCAAACCCCAGAAATTTCCCACCTTGATGGTTTTGCGGCACGGCGAAGAACGGGCGAAATCGCAGAAGTTGAGGATCAGCGTGCCGTAGATCGCCAGCCACAACGCGCCGCCGGCGAAGATGTTGCGCCACATCTCGCCACCGGTCAGCGGCTCGCGGATCGACCAGGCAATGGTCGCGTTAGCCTGGAAGTACATCCACCCGGCGAGCGCGGCTACGGTCAGCAGAATCACCGGCCCGGCAAATGCCTCGTAACGGCGCACCATCTCCATGCCGTAGGCAAGGATCGCCAGTTGCACCAGCCAGATGGCAACGAAGCACACCCAGCCCAGAGTCGACAGGCCGAGAATCGAGTTGTGATCGTATTCAGCGAAGCCCGGATGCACGGCAGTCAGCAAGACGCGGAATACCACTGAGGCGAGATACGTCTGAATACCGAACCAGGCGATGGCGATAACCGCCCTGATCAATGCAGGAATTTGCGCACCGTGAATGCCGAAACTGATCCGGCTGATCACCGGAAACGGCACCCCGGTTTTCTGCCCCATGTACCCGGACAGGTTCATGAAGAAGTACACCAGCGCCGCGCCGATCCCCAGCGACAACAGAATCTGCCAGCCGCCCAGGCCCAACGCATACAGGCCGATGGCGAACGAGTAGTTGGCGATGTTGTGCACATCATTCGTCCACAGGGCGAAGATGCTGTACTGGCCCCAGCGCCGGCCTTCGGCTTTGGTCGGCGCCAGATCGCTGTTGTGCAGACGCGGGCTCAGTTGCAGCGGCTCGCTCAGTCCGTCATCGGGCAACGGTTGATCGAGCGTGGCAGAGGGCAGATTCAGCGCGATGTTATTCGAAAGACTTGTACGCATTCCGGCAGGCTCCTGACGTTCGCCACCGCGATGACTGTGCATGAGCGCTCAGGCTCGACAAATCTTCGTCGCGGCGGTGAAAACATCACTGGTTACGGGGCATCTGCAGCCTGTACGGGATAGGGCGCTTCAGGCTTGCGGATCGAAAGTGTGCATGTTTTGCAGTTTTGTATACAAAACATGTATGCGATAAAGCCAGATTTGTGCCAGTTGCCAATCTATAAGCGGCGGGGCTCATTTCGAATAGTTATCAATGCCGCATAAGTGGCTGAAAAACAGGCGATATAAATTGATCGATTGGACAGGAATTTTTTTCAGGGGAGGGAGTTTGCAGAGGGGCAAGCAGATGGGGATTCTGCTGGAGTGTGTAACTTTTCAGGGCGTCAGAACTGAAAGTGCACACATAAATGGCACCGATGGTGACAACCTTGTGTACACCTTTTGTGTGCCTGGCACATATCAATGTGGGAGCGAGCCTGCTCGCGAATGCGGTGGATCAGGCAACTGAAACGTTGACTGGAACTGCGCTTTCGCGAGCAGGCTCGCTCCCACAGGGGAACTCATTTCAGCAAATGATCAAACCTTACTCTTGCTGATGATATTCCCCGCGTGCAAGCCGCATTCTTTCTGCGTGGCTTCTTCCCACCACCAGCGGCCTTCACGCTCGTGCTGGTTCGGCAGCACCGGGCGGGTGCAGGGTTCGCAGCCGATGCTGATGAAGCCGCGCTCGTGCAGGCTGTTGTACGGCAGTTCGAGCATGCGGATGTAACCCCAGATCTCCTCGCTGGTCATCTGCGCCAACGGGTTGAACTTGTACAGGGTGCGTTCCGGTGTCGAGAACGCCGTGTCGATTTCCAGCACCGCCACAGCGCTGCGGGTGCCCGGGCTCTGATCGCGGCGCTGGCCGGTGGCCCAGGCTTTGACGTCGGACAGCTTGCGCCGCAGCGGCTCGATCTTGCGGATGCCGCAGCATTCGCCGTGGCCGTCCTTGTAGAAACTGAACAGGCCTTTTTCCTTCACGAACGGTTCGAGTTTCGTGTAGTCCGGCGAGACGATTTCAATATCGATCTTGTAATGCTCGCGCACCTGCTCGATGAAGCGGTAGGTCTCCGGATGCAGGCGGCCGGTGTCGAGGCTGAAGACTTTGACGTTCTTGTTCAGCTTCCACGCCATGTCCACCAACACCACGTCCTCGGCGCCGCTGAAAGATATCCACAAGTCATCGCCGAACTCGGCGAAGGCGAGCTTGAGGATGTCCTGAGCGGATTTGTTGGCATAGGTCGTGGCGAGTTCCACGACGTCGAACGTTGGGCTCATCAGGGCGGCTTCCTACAGGTCAATGGCGCTCGGGCGCTCTATAGGGGGCCGATGGTAACAAAAAGCTGCCGCGGCCGGGGCGTCCTCTGCGTTGCGCGCCTCGGGTGCAAACGCTAGAGTTCGGCCTCGCTCGACTCAATAATCACTACAAACGGGAGTGTCTTGTGGAAATTGCTTGCCTGGATCTTGAAGGGGTACTGGTACCGGAAATCTGGATCGCCTTCGCCGAAAAAACCGGAATCGACTCCCTCAAGGCCACCACTCGGGACATTCCCGATTACGACGTACTGATGAAGCAGCGTCTGCGCATCCTCGATGAGCACGGCCTCAAGCTCTCGGACATTCAGGAAGTGATCGCCACGCTGAAACCGCTGGATGGCGCGGTGGAGTTCGTCAACTGGCTGCGCGAGCGCTTTCAGGTGGTGATTCTCTCGGACACTTTTTATGAATTCTCGCAGCCGCTGATGCGCCAGCTGGGCTTCCCGACCTTGCTCTGCCATCGCTTGATCACTGACGAAAGCGGTCGGGTGACGGGCTATCAGCTGCGCCAGAAAGATCCCAAGCGCCAGTCGGTGCTGGCGTTCAAGAGCCTGTATTACCGGGTGATCGCGGCGGGCGATTCGTACAACGACACGACCATGCTCGGCGAGGCGGATGCGGGGATTCTGTTCCATGCGCCGGACAACGTGATTCGCGAGTTTCCGCAGTTTCCGGCGGTGCATACGTTTGAAGAGCTCAAGCAGGAGTTCCTCAGAGCCTCTAATAGAGAGTTGAGTTTGTAGTCGTCTGGAAGGACGTCTTCGCGAGCAGGCTCGCTCCCACACGATGATCGTTCCCACGCTCTGCGTGGGAATGCCTCAACGGACGCTCCGCGTTCGGCTTTGGATGGGACGCGGAGCGTCCCGGGCTGCATTCCCACGCAGGAGCGTGGGAACGATCGGTGTGGGAGGCTGCTCGAGATGCTTCAGAGGTTCTGCAGGGTATCGAGCAGGATCCGCACTTTGGTCATCGACTCCTGATACTCCGCCTGCCAGTCCGAATCGGCGACGATCCCGCCGCCGCCCCAGCAGCACACCTGACCATCCTTGACCAGCAGACTGCGAATGGCGATGGAGCTGTCCATCTCGCCGCGCACGTCCAGATACAGCAACGAGCCGCAATACAGACCGCGCCGGGTCGGCTCCAGCTCGTCGATGATCTGCATCGCCCGAATCTTCGGTGCGCCGGTGATCGAACCGCCGGGGAAACTGCCAGCGATCAGGTCGAGCGCATCACGATCAGCCGCCAGTTCACCGGTCACGCTGCTGACCAGGTGATGCACATTCGGATAGCTTTCCAGACTGAACAACTCCGGCACCCGCACCGAGCCGATGCGGCAGGTGCGCCCGAGATCGTTGCGCAGCAGGTCGACGATCATCAGGTTTTCCGCGCGATCCTTGGGGCTGGCCAGCAGTTCGGCGGCGTTGGCGGCGTCCTCGGCTGGGGTGACGCCACGGGGGCGGGTGCCCTTGATCGGACGGGTTTCGACTTGGCGCTGGCTGACTCTGACGAAACGTTCCGGTGACAGGCTCAGCACTGCGCCGCCCTCGGGCAGGCTCTGGAACCCGGAGAACGGCGTCGGGCAGGCCTGGCGCAATGCGCAGTAAGCCAGCCACGGATCGCCCTGGCATTGCGCGCGGAAGCGTTGCGCGAAGTTGACCTGATAGCAGTCGCCGGCCTGGATGTAGTCCTGAATGCGTTCGAAGGCCTGACGGTAATCGTCAGCCGAGAGATCAGCGGCCATCGGGGCGTTCAGTTTGAAGGGCGCCAGCGCGTCAACTTGAGGCTGAGTGAACAGCGCGACCAATCGCTGCCGTTCACTGTCGACAAGCGATGGATGAAAGACCAATTGGCTGGTTTGCCCTTGGTGATCGCTGATCAGCGCCCAGTCGTACAGGCCAAAACGCGCATCGGGCAATTGCAGGTCATCCAGCGCCTGACTTGGCAGGTTTTCCAGATGCCGGCCGAAGTCGTAGCTCAGATAACCGATCAGTCCGCCGGCGAACGGCAATTCGTACCCGGCGGGCAACTGCGCTTCGCCCAAGCGGCTGAGGTGGTCACGCAGGCGCTGCAGAAAGTGCGCACCGCTTTCCTCCGGCAACACCGCCAGTTGTTCCAGCGGCCAGGCGCTGAGCAAGTCATAACGGCCGCGTTCGGCGCTCGGCCGGCCGCTGTCGAGCAGCACGGCGCCGGGGGCATTGCGAATGGCCGCGAAGTAGTCGGCGGGATTGGCGCGGTAGGGCAGTGGGTGTACGGAGCAGGTCAGCATGGGCGGGGCAGATCGGCCGTTGAGGCGGGGTGGGGATTGTAGTCCTCTGCGGGAATTGCTCCTAGAGGGGATGTCGGCGATTGGCAGATGGGCGGCAGGCTTGAGGCTCGTGTTGGTAGCAAGTCCGCTTTCGCGAGCATGCTCGCTCCCACAGGGGATTGCATTCCAATGTGGGAGCGAGCCTGCTCGCGAAGGCCGCGACTCGATTCTGGATCAGCCCTCGACCGCAGGAATATGCCCAAACATTTCCTGGGTAAACGCCACCCGTTCTTCAACCGATTCCTTTACGCCCCGCGCCTTCAGCTCTTCCAGCCGCGCTTCCACCGCGTGGGTACGCAAGGTCAGGCCGCAATCGTTGGCGATCTGGATGTTCAGCCCCGGCCGCGCATTCAGTTCGAGAATCAACGGACCCTTTTCCTGATCGAGCACCATGTCCACGCCGATATAACCCAGCCCGCACAGCTCATAGCAGCCGGCGGCGAGTTTCATGAAACCGTCCCAGTAGGGCAGTTGCACGCCGTCCACCGCGTTGGTGGTGTCGGGGTGTTTGGTGATGATGTTGTTCAGCCAGGTGCCGCGCAGAGTCAAACCGGTCGCCAGATCGACGCCAACGCCGATGGCGCCCTGGTGCAGGTTGGCCTTGCCGCCGGATTGACGGGTCGGCAGACGCAACATCGCCATCACCGGGTAACCCATCAGCACGATGATGCGGATGTCCGGCACGCCTTCGTAGCTGATGCTTTTGAAGATCTGGTCCGGGGTCACGCGGTATTCGATCAGTGCGCGGTCGCGGTGGCCGCCCAGCGAGTACAGGCCGGTGAGGATGCTGGAGATGTGATGCTCCAGCTCTTCGTGGGCGAGGATCTTGCCCGACACCGTGCGATAACGGCCTTCGAAGCGGTCGGCGATGACGATGATGCCATCGCCACCCGCGCCCTGCGCCGGTTTGATCACGAAGTCGCTGCGCCCGCCGATGATCTCGTCGAGCTTGTCGATTTCCTTCTCCGTGGAGATCACCCCGTACAGCTCCGGCACGTGAATGCCGGCGGCGATGGCGCGTTCCTTGGTGAGGATCTTGTCATCGACGATCGGGTACAGGCTGCGCTTGTTGTACTTGAGCACGTAGTCCGCGTTGCGGCGGTTGATGCCCATGATGCCGCGCGCCTCGAGGGCCTTCCAGGTCTTCCAGAAACCGAACATCAGGCGTCAGCCTTCTTCAGGAAGGCCTTGAAACGCACCAGTTCGGTCAGGCGGTAGCCGCGATAGCGCCCCATCGCCAGCATGAAACCGACCAGAATCAGCAGGATCGCCGGGAAGGTAAACACGAAGTACACCAGCTCCGGCACGGTCATGATCAGGTGCGCCAGGGAGGCGGCGAACAGCGTGCCGATCGCGACTTTCAGCGCGTGGTTGGCGCCGCGTTCTTCCCAGGTGATCGACAGACGTTCGATGGTCATGGTCAGAATCACCATCGGGAACAGCGCCACCGACAAGCCACGCTCAAGGCCAAGCTTGTGGCTGAACAGACTGATCGCCGCAATCAACACCACGACGAAGGTCAGCACCACCGACAGGCGCGGCAGCATTTGCAGTTTCAAATGTTCGAGATACGAGCGCAGCGACAGGCCCAGCGCGGTGATGACAGTGAACAGCAGAATGCCGAAGCCCAGCTGCGTTTCGCGGAAGGCGAGGGCGATCAGCACCGGGGTGAATGTGCCCAGGGTCTGCAGGCCGATCAGGTTGCGCAGGATCAGGATTACCAGCACCCCGATCGGGATCATCACCATGATCATGAAGGTCTGCTGGGTCTGTAGCGGCAAGCCGTACAGCGAGTAATCGAGGAAATTGGCGTCAGTGTTTTCGTCGGTCAGCTTGGCCAGACGAATCGCGTTCATCTCGCTGTTGTTCAGGCTGAAGGTCACGTTGGCTTTCTTGCCGCCGTCGACGGTGATCAGGTTTTCGTCACCGGTCCACCACAGCAGGCGGTCGGTTGGCAGACCTTGCTCACCGGTTTCCGGGTTGAAGTACAGCCAGTCGTTGCCGTTGAAGCTGCGCAGCCACAGTTCGGGAGTCTGAGGCTGATCGGCGACGAGGCGGATGGTGTGGACTTTTTCTACCGGAACGTGGGCGATCGACAGCAGCAGTTCGACGATCTTGGCTTTGTGCGAAGTCGACGGATCGCCGGCCAGCAGCAACTTGACGTTGTCGTCGTTGACGTTGTTGACGCGCTTGATCGCCTCGCCAATAAAGGTTTCGACGTCGGCCGAGTGTTGGCGAATCGGCGCGAGCAGGGCTTCGGCGGCGATCTTTTCCGGGCCTTCGATGACCATGCTGTCACGGAAGGTCGGGCCTTTGACCTTGGATTTTTCCGCGGTGTAGCGCTTGGTCAGCACCAGACGGTAATACAGCGTCTGGTTGCCCTTGGCGCGACGGGCCGACCAGGTCACCTTGCGGTTGCCGTCGATGCGGTTGACCGCTACGCCGTAGTTATTGGAGATGAAGCTTTCGTTGAGGCTCACGTAATCGCGGCTCAGCGGCGGCACGAACATCTGGATCTTCACCGGATCTTTGGTGCTGGCGACGAACTCGACCTTGGCGTCGATGTTCCACAGGTCGTCGGTGGCGTCTTCGGTCACCGGGATGCCGAGCACGAAAATCTGATAGGCCGTAACCGAAACGCCCAGCAGCACCAGCACGGCGATCAGGATTTTCAGGTGGAAGGTTAGAGAACGCATGGAAATTACTCGGCGGTATGAGCGGCGATGGTGCAGGCAGGTTTGCCGGCAGCGTATTTAAGACTGGGGTCGACCAGCGCGTCGAAGCGTTTCAGCGCCTCGGAGCCGATCAAAAGCGGGTATTGGAACGCACTTCGGTCGGTGAGGTTCACTTCGATGCTGCGCATTGCCGAACCCATGCAGATATCCAGCTCGATCACCGGACGGGCGGTGTACTGCTTGCCTTCTTCCGGATCGTAGTCGCCGGCGCGGCGCTTGATCTTGCTGACCCGCGCCAGCGGTCGTTCGATGGGGTGCGAATGCGCGGTGTCGATGGCAAGGTAGAAACGTACCCAGGATTCACCGTTGCGTTTGAAACGTTTGATGTCGCGGGCGCTCAGCGAGGCGGTTTTCGCCCCGGTGTCGAGTTTGGCCGCGACTTCGAGATTGATGCCGTCAAGCGAAGCGTATTCGTTGAGGCCATACACGGTTTTTTCCCCCGGGGCGGCGAGGCCGGGCAGGCAAAACAGAGCAAAAAAGGTGGGGAAAGGCTTGAGTCTCATAAATCCTGGTGCGCAGCGTTCCGTTATCGGTTCAGGTGCCCGCGCAACCGTGCGCAAGCCCCCGCGTGTGCCTGGCAGCTTTTTATGGCAAGCCGTACAAAGACCCGCAAATGCGGGCGGCATTCTAGCACGGTGGTTTTATGGCGCCAGCGCTTGCGCCGCTCCATGGGCGTTGAGCAATTATCCTTGTGGCAGCCCCTGTGGGAGCGAGCTTGCTCGCGAAGGCGGCGTGCCATTCGAAGCCACGTTGACTGACATTCCGCTTTCGCGAGCAAGCTCGCTCCCACACTGGTTGAGTGCCCGGTAGATTGCGGTTATTAGACGATTGTCGACAATACCTATTTATCCTTTGACTGATCCGGTCTTATTGGCTAGTTTTTGCCGCATTGGATTTGAAGGTGTCGACAATCATGCTGGATCAACTCGATCCCCCGGTCATCAATGGCGACGATTCCGAGACGCTGTCGGAAAACGTCTTCCGGCGCATTCAGGCGGCTATCGTCAAAGGCGAGATCGCCCCGGGCAGCAAGATCTCCGAGCCGGAACTGGCGCGTACTTATGGCATCAGTCGGGGTCCGCTGCGTGAGGCGATCCATCGTCTGGAAGGCCAGCGCTTGCTGGTGCGCGTGCCGCATGTCGGTGCGCGGGTGGTCTCGCTCAGCCATGCCGAATTGATCGAACTCTACGAAATCCGTGAATCCCTCGAAGGCATGGCCTGCCGCCTCGCCGCCGAGCGCATGAGCGTCGCGGAAATCGACGAACTGCGCCGGGTCCTGGAAACCCACGAGCGCGATGCGGCGTTTCAGGCCGGCGTCGGTTACTACCAGCAGGAAGGCGATTTCGACTTTCATTACCGGATCATCCAGGGCAGCGGCAATCGCACGCTGACGCAGATGCTCTGCGGCGAGCTGTATCAACTGGTGCGCATGTACCGCATCCAGTTTTCCACCACGCCGAACCGCCCGCACCAGGCCTTCGCCGAACACCACCGCATTCTCGATGCCATCGCCGACCGTGACGGCGAGCTCGCGGAATTGTTGATGCGCCGCCACATCGGCGCCTCGAAACGCAACATCGCCCGTCACTACGAGGACGGCGCCCACAACCAGACAGCCACTGAACGAGGTGATGCATGACTTCTAACCTGAACACGCCGGGCCAGCGCTTCCGCGATGCGGTCGCCAGCGAGCATCCTTTGCAAGTGGTCGGCGCGATCAACGCCAACCACGCGCTGCTGGCCAAGCGCGCCGGTTTCAAGGCGATCTACCTGTCCGGCGGCGGCGTGGCCGCAGGCTCGCTTGGCGTGCCGGATCTGGGCATCACCGGGCTGGATGATGTGCTGACCGACGTGCGCCGTATCACCGACGTTTGCGACCTGCCGCTGCTGGTGGATGTCGACACCGGTTTTGGCTCGTCGGCCTTCAACGTGGCGCGCACGGTCAAGTCGATGATCAAGTTCGGCGCGGCGGCGATTCACATCGAGGACCAAGTCGGCGCCAAGCGCTGCGGCCATCGCCCCAATAAAGAAATCGTCAGCCAGCAGGAAATGGTCGATCGCATCAAAGCCGCCGTCGATGCCCGTACCGATGACAGCTTCGTGATCATGGCGCGTACCGACGCACTGGCGGTGGAAGGCCTGGAATCGGCACTTGATCGCGCGGCAGCGTGCATCGAGGCCGGCGCCGACATGATTTTCCCTGAGGCGATCACAGAGCTGGACATGTACAAGCTGTTCGCCGGCCGTGTGAAGGCGCCGATCCTGGCCAACATCACCGAGTTCGGCGCAACGCCGCTGTACACCACCGAACAACTGGCCGGCGCCGACGTCTCGCTGGTGCTGTATCCGCTGTCGGCGTTCCGTGCGATGAACAAGGCAGCGGAAAACGTCTACACGGCGATCCGCCGCGATGGCACGCAACAGAATGTCATCGACACCATGCAGACTCGCATGGAGCTCTACGATCGTATCGATTACCACACGTTCGAGCAGAAGCTCGATGCGTTGTTTGCACAGAAGAAAGGCTGAACAAAACCCTGTGGGAGCGAGCCTGCTCGCGAAGACGGACTGACATCCAACATTGATGTCGACTGATCCAGCGCTTTCGCGAGCAGGCTCGCTCCCACAAGTTTCCCCATACAAATTCAAGAAGATTGGAGAACACAATGGCCGAAGCAAAAGTACTCAGTGGCGCCGGGCTCCGTGGCCAGGTTGCCGGGCAAACCGCATTGTCCACCGTGGGCCAGGCCGGTGCCGGGCTGACCTATCGCGGCTACGACGTGCGTGAACTGGCCGCCGATGCGCAATTTGAAGAAGTCGCCTATCTGCTGCTGTACGGCGAACTGCCGACCAAAGCGCAACTGGCCGACTATCAAAGCAAACTGAGCAAGCTGCGCGATCTGCCGCAAGCGCTGAAAGAAGTGCTCGAACGCATCCCGGCTGATGCACATCCGATGGACGTCATGCGCACCGGTTGCTCATTCCTCGGCAACATCGAACCGGAGAAAGACTTCTCCGAACAGCGCGACAAGACCGACCGTCTGCTCGCCGCGTTCCCGGCGATCATGTGCTACTGGTATCGCTTCAGCCACGACGGCAAGCGCATCGACTGCGTCAGCGACGAGCCGACCATCGGTGGCCACTTCCTGCACTTGCTGCACGGCAAGAAACCGAGCGAACTCCACGTCAAAGTCATGAACGTGTCGCTGATCCTTTACGCCGAGCACGAATTCAATGCCTCGACCTTTACCGCGCGCGTATGCGCTTCGACCTTGTCGGATCTGTACTCGTGCGTGACGGCGGCGATCGGTTCGCTGCGTGGTCCATTGCACGGCGGCGCCAACGAAGCGGCGATGGAAATGATCGAGCGCTTCTCGTCGCCGGAAGAGGCGATCAAAGGCACCCTCGGCATGCTCGAGCGCAAGGACAAGATCATGGGCTTCGGCCACGCGATCTATAAGGACAGCGACCCGCGCAACGAGGTGATCAAGGGCTGGGCGAAAAAACTCGCGGACGAGGTCGGCGACAAGGTGTTGTTCCCCGTCTCCGAAGCCATCGACAAGACCATGTGGGAGCAGAAGAAATTGTTCCCGAATGCCGACTTCTACCATGCATCGGCGTACCACTTCATGGGCATCCCGACCAAGCTGTTCACGCCGATCTTCGTTTGCTCGCGCCTGACCGGCTGGGCCGCGCACGTGTTCGAACAACGCGCCAACAACCGCATCATCCGCCCGAGCGCCGAGTACACCGGCGTCGAACAGCGCAAGTTCGTGCCAATCGAACGTCGCTGAAATGGTGGGCTGACCCGAGTACACCGCAGACCCCCTGTAGGAGCTGCCGAAGGCTGCGATCTTTTGATCTTGCTTCTGGAAAATCAAAGTCAAAAGATCGCAGCCTTCGGCAGCTCCTACAGGGGGCGGTGTGACCCTTGAGGTCGGTGTATCGCCCATCACTTGAAATTACCGTGACCCGAGTCCTGACCCGATGAACACAGAATTCCGCAAGAACCTGCCCGGCACGCCGCTGGATTACTTCGACACCCGCGCGGCGGTCGAGGCGATTGCGCCTGGCAGCTACGACACCCTGCCGTACACCTCCCGCGTGCTGGCGGAAAACCTCGTGCGTCGCTGCGCCCCGGCCACGCTCACCGACTCGCTCAAGCAACTGATCGAACGCAAGCGCGATCTCGATTTCCCGTGGTTCCCGGCGCGGGTGGTCTGCCATGACATCCTCGGCCAGACCGCGCTGGTCGACCTCGCTGGCCTGCGCGATGCCATCGCTTTGCAGGGCGGCGACCCGGCGCAGGTCAACCCGGTGGTGCCGACGCAATTGATCGTCGACCACTCGCTGGCCGTCGAGGCGGGCGGTTTCGATGCCCAGGCCTTCGAGAAGAACCGCGCCATCGAAGATCGCCGCAACGAAGACCGTTTCCACTTCATCAACTGGACCAAAAAGGCCTTCAAGAACGTCGATGTGATCCCGCCGGGCAACGGCATCATGCACCAGATCAACCTGGAGAAAATGTCCCCGGTGATTCAGGTGCGCGAAGGCGTGGCGTTCCCCGACACCTGCGTCGGCACTGACAGCCACACGCCGCACGTCGATGCGCTCGGTGTGATCGCCATCGGTGTCGGCGGCCTCGAAGCCGAGAGCGTGATGCTCGGCCGTGCGTCGTGGATGCGTCTGCCGGAAAGCGTTGGCGTCGAACTGACCGGCAAGCTGCAACCGGGCATCACCGCCACCGACATGGTCCTGGCCCTGACCGAATACCTGCGCAAACAGAAAGTCGTTGGCGCCTGGTTGGAGTTTTTCGGCGAAGGCGCGGCGGCGCTGACCCTCGGCGACCGCGCGACCATTTCCAACATGGCCCCGGAATACGGCGCCACGGCAGCGATGTTCTACATCGACCAGCAGACCATCGATTACCTGAAACTGACCGGTCGTGAAGACCAGCAGGTTCAATTGGTCGAGCAGTACGCCAAACTCACCGGCCTGTGGGCTGACAGCCTCAAAGGTGCGCAATACGAGCGCGGCCTGACTTTTGATCTGTCCTCGGTGGTGCGCAACATGGCCGGCCCGAGCAACCCGCACGCCCGCGTTGCGGTATCCGATCTGGCGGCCAAAGGCATCTCCGGCCAGTGGGATGACGTGCCGGGGCAAATGCCCGACGGCGCGGTGATCATCGCCGCCATCACCAGTTGCACCAACACCAGCAACCCGCGCAACGTCATCGCCGCCGGCCTGTTGGCGCGCAATGCCAACAAGCTCGGCCTGACGCGCAAGCCATGGGTCAAATCCTCGCTGGCGCCGGGCTCGAAAACCGTGGCGCTGTACCTCGACGAAGCGGGGCTGACCACTGAGCTGGAACAGCTCGGTTTCGGCGTTGTGGCGTTTGCCTGCACCACCTGCAATGGCATGTCCGGCGCCCTCGATCCGCTGATCCAGCAAGAGATCATCGACCGCGATCTGTACGCGACCGCGGTGCTTTCCGGCAACCGCAACTTCGACGGCCGCATTCACCCGTACGCCAAACAGGCATTCCTCGCCTCGCCGCCGCTGGTGGTTGCCTACGCGATCGCCGGGACCATCCGTTTCGATATCGAGAAGGATGTGCTGGGCGTGGTCGATGGCCGGGAAATCCGCCTCAAGGACATCTGGCCGAGCGATGAAGAAATCGATGCGGTGGTGAAGTCGTCGGTCAAGCCTGAGCAGTTCCGTCAGGTCTACATTCCGATGTTCGCCGTGCATGAAGACACCGGGCCGAAAGTCGCGCCGCTGTACGACTGGCGCGAGATGAGCACCTACATCCGCCGTCCGCCGTACTGGGAAGGCGCACTGGCCGGCGCTCGTCCGTTGAAGGGCATGCGCCCGCTGGCGGTGCTGCCGGACAACATCACCACTGATCACCTGTCGCCATCGAACGCGATCATGCTCGACAGCGCCGCCGGCGAATACCTGGCAAAAATGGGCCTGCCGGAAGAGGACTTCAACTCCTACGCCACCCACCGTGGCGACCACCTGACGGCACAGCGCGCGACGTTCGCCAACCCGAAACTGTTCAACGAAATGGTCGTGGAAAACGGCAAGGTCAAACAGGGTTCGCTGGCGCGTGTCGAGCCGGAAGGCCAGGTCATGCGCATGTGGGAAGCGATCGAAACCTACATGCAGCGCAAGCAGCCGCTGATCATCATCGCTGGCGCTGACTACGGCCAGGGTTCGTCCCGCGACTGGGCGGCGAAAGGCGTGCGCCTTGCCGGTGTCGAGGCGATTGCCGCTGAAGGGTTCGAGCGCATTCACCGCACCAACCTGGTGGGCATGGGTGTGTTGCCGCTGGAATTCAAACCCGGCACCAACCGCCACACCCTGGCCATCGATGGCAGCGAAACCTACGACGTGATCGGCGAACGCAAACCCCGCGCGGATCTGACGCTGGTGATTCATCGCAAGAATGGCGAGCGCGTCGAAGTGCCGGTGACCTGCCGTCTCGATACCGCTGAAGAAGTGTCGATCTACGAGGCCGGCGGCGTGTTGCAGCGCTTCGCACAGGACTTCCTCGAAGGATCGGCGGTAGCCGTTTAAATCAACGTGTGGGCATGGGATTTCAAGTCCCATGCCTTCGGTAAGGAGCACCATGGCTCACGCACCACAAATCAGAATCGCTGCCACCTACATGCGCGGCGGCACCAGCAAAGGCGTGTTCTTCAGCCTCAAGGATCTGCCCGAAGCAGCGCAGGTTCCAGGCCCGGCGCGCGACGCTTTGTTGCTGCGAGTGATCGGCAGCCCCGATCCCTACGACAAGCAGATCGACGGCATGGGCGGCGCGACGTCGAGCACCAGCAAAACCGTGATCCTGTCGAAAAGCACCCGCGCCGATCACGACGTCGATTACCTGTTCGGCCAAGTGTCGATCGACAAGCCGTTCGTCGACTGGAGCGGCAACTGCGGCAACCTCTCGGCGGCGGTCGGTTCGTTCGCCATCAGCAACGGTCTGGTCGACGCCAGCCGCATTCCGCACAACGGCGTGGCAGTGGTGCGCGTGTGGCAGGCCAACATCGGCAAGACCATCATCGCCCACGTGCCGATCACCAACGGCGAAGTGCAGGAAACCGGTGATTTCGAACTCGACGGCGTGACCTTTCCAGCGGCCGAAGTGCAGGTTGAGTTCATGGATCCGGCGGCGGAAGAAGAGGGCGGTGGTGGCTCGATGTTCCCCACCGGCAATCTGGTCGATGAGCTGGAAGTGCCAGGTGTCGGCACGTTCAAGGCGACCATGATCAATGCCGGGATCCCGACGATTTTCGTCAACGCCGAAGACATCGGCTACACCGGCACCGAACTGCAAGGTGCGATCAACGGCGATCCGCAAGCGCTGCTGATGTTCGAGACGATTCGTGCCTACGGTGCGTTGCGCATGGGCCTGATCGCCAATCTGGAAGAAGCCGCCAAGCGGCAACACACGCCGAAAGTTGCGTTCGTCGCCAAGCCTGCGGATTACGTAGCGTCGAGTGGTAAAGCGATCGCTGCTGGTGATGTCGATCTGCTGGTGCGCGCGTTGTCGATGGGCAAGCTGCACCACGCCATGATGGGCACGGCAGCGGTGGCGATCGGCACGGCGGCAGCGATTTCCGGAACGTTGGTAAATCTTGCTGCTGGTGGGATCGAGCGCAATGCGGTGCGTTTCGGCCATCCGTCCGGGACGTTGCGCGTGGGCGCTGAGGCGACGCTGGAGAATGGCGAATGGGTGGTGAAGAAAGCCATCATGAGCCGCAGTGCGCGGGTGCTCATGGAAGGTTACGTCCGCGTGCCCGGAGATTCTTTCTGACTTAACACAAAACCAGGTAGGAGCTGCCGAAGGCTGCGATCTTTTGATCTTGATCGCGAATAACAAAATCAAAAGATCGCAGCCTTCGGCAGCTCCTACAGGAGTGAAGCGAACATGAGCGCCAACGTCGACCTGAACAACCGCCCCGATTACGATGCAGTCCTGCAGGACATCGCCGACTACGTCCTCACCTTCAAGCCCGAATCCGCCGAAGCGCTGAACACCGCGCGCAATTGCCTGATCGACACGCTTGGCTGCGGTCTGCTGGCCCTGCGTTTCCCCGAATGCACGAAACACCTCGGCCCGATCGTTGAAGGCACGGTTGTACCGTTCGGTGCACGAGTGCCAGGCACCCCTTATCGCCTTGATCCGGTCAAAGCCGCCTGGGATATCGGCTGCGTTGTCCGCTGGCTCGACTACAACGACACCTGGCTCGCCGCCGAGTGGGGCCATCCCTCGGACAACCTCGGCGCCATCCTCGCCGTGGCCGATCACCTGTCGCAAAAACGCATCGCCAACGGTGAGGCGCCGCTGACGGTCCGCGATGTGCTGGAAGCGATGATCATGGCCCACGAGATTCAAGGCGTAATCGCTCTGGAAAACTCCTTCAACCGGGTAGGACTCGATCACGTCATTCTGGTGAAAGTCGCATCAACTGCCGTCAGCGCCCGACTCATGGGCGCCAATCGCGAGCAGCTGTTGTCGGCACTGTCCCACGCCTTCGCCGACGGTCAGGCGCTGCGCACCTATCGCCACGCTCCCAACGCCGGCTCGCGCAAATCCTGGGCGGCGGGGGATGCGGCGAGTCGCGGCGTAAGACTGGCCGACATCGCTATGCGTGGTGAGATGGGCATTCCCGGGGTTCTGACGGCAAAGCAGTGGGGCTTCTATGACGTTTCGTTCAGCCACACCAACAACGATCTGGCGCTGAAACCCGAGGAAAAACGCGCGTTCAGCTTCTCCCGGCCGTTCGGCAGTTACGTGATGGAAAACGTGCTGTTCAAGATCAGTTTCCCCGCCGAATTCCACGCGCAGACGGCATGCGAGGCGGCGGTGACCTTGCATCCGCTGGTTCGCAATCGCCTGCATGAGATCGACCGCATCGTCATCACCACCCATGAATCGGCGATCCGCATCATTTCCAAGGTCGGCCCGCTGGCCAACGCTGCCGACCGCGATCATTGCCTGCAATACATGACCGCCGTGCCGCTGGCATTCGGCAATCTGGTGGCTGAGCACTACGAAGACGACTTCCACAAGGCGCATCCGATCATCGATGTGCTGCGCGAAAAAATGCTCATCGTTGAAGAACCGCGCTTTACCCGCGAATACCTTGAGCCCGACAAACGCTCGATTGCCAACGCCGTGCAGGTGTTTTTCAAGGATGGCAGCAGCACCGACAACGTCGTGGTGGAGTACCCGATCGGCCATCGCCGCCGCCGCGCCGAGGGCATTCCGTTGCTGGAGGACAAGTTCAAGGCCAATCTGGCCACGCGGTTTGCCGGGCAGCGTTGCGCTGAGATATTTGCGCTCTGTGAGGATCAGGCGCGGCTGGAAGCCACAGCGGTGAATCGATTCATCGACCTGTTTGTGATCTGACAGACCGCGTTATCGTTCTTCGCGGGCAGGCTCGCTCCCACAGTCGTTACGATGCAGGTCCACTGTGGGAGCGAGCTTGCTCGCGAAGGCGCCAGATCAGGCAACGCCGGACTACTTGAACCGCCGCTCAACGCCTTTCTCCACGAGAATCTTCGCCGAAATCTCTTCCACCGAGAAATGCGTGGAATTGATGTGCGGAATGTTCTCGCGGCGGAACAGGTTTTCCACTTCGCGCACTTCGAATTCGCACTGGGCGTAGCTCGAATAACGGCTGTTGGGCTTGCGCTCGTTGCGGATCGCGGTCAGGCGGTCGGGGTCGATGGTCAGGCCGAACAGCTTGTGCTGATGGGCGCGCAGGGCGGTGGGCAGGGTCAGGCGTTCCATGTCGTCTTCGGTCAGCGGATAGTTGGCCGCGCGGATGCCGAACTGCATGGCCATGTACAGACACGTCGGCGTTTTGCCGCATCGCGACACGCCCACTAGTATCAGATCGGCTTTGTCGTAATAGTGGGTGCGCGCGCCGTCATCGTTGTCGAGGGCGAAGTTCACCGCCTCGATGCGCTCCATGTAATTGGAGTTGTGTCCGATCGAATGGGATTTGCCGACGGTGTAGGAAGAATGCTCGGTGAGCTCCTGTTCGAGCGGCGCGAGGAAGGTCGAGAAAATGTCGATCATGAAACCATTGGACGTTGCGAGAATCTCACGAATGTCCTGATTGACGATGGTGTCGAAGATGATCGGGCGAAAGCCGTCGGTTTCAGCGGCTTTGTTGATTTGTTGTACCATGGCCCGCGCTTTTTCCACGCTGTCGATGTAGGGCCGCGTGAATTTGCTGAAGGTAATGTTTTCGAACTGCGCCAACAGGCTTTGACCCAGGGTTTCGGCGGTAATGCCGGTGCCATCGGAGATGAAGAAAGCAGATCGTTTCATTTGCACCTTGGGCCTTAAGCTAGTAACGAATCTTGGATATGATAGGCGCGATTTGCCGGCCGCCATTGGCCCGCATTCTCACTTATTTTCCAGGTCCAGGCCATACAACCGGCCAAGGCTCCCCCGGGCCGCCGGTTTCTGAGCTTTTCCAACACAGTTAGTGGAGAGATCACCTTGGTAGAGTACGTAGTTTCCCTCGATAAGCTCGGCAAACACGATGTTGAGCATGTGGGGGGCAAGAACGCATCCCTGGGCGAGATGATCAGTAACCTGGCAGGCGCCGGTGTTTCGGTCCCCGGCGGCTTCGCCACGACGGCTCAGGCCTATCGTGACTTCCTCGAACTGAGCGGCCTGAACGAGCAGATCCACAAGGCCCTCGACGCGCTCGACGTCGACGACGTCAATGCCCTGGCCAAGACCGGTGCGCAGATCCGTCAATGGATCATGGAAGCCGAATTTCCCGAAAAACTGAATGCCGAGATCCGCACCGCGTTCGCCGCGCTGTCGGCGGGCAATCCTGATGTGGCCGTGGCCGTGCGTTCTTCCGCCACCGCCGAAGACCTGCCGGACGCGTCCTTCGCCGGTCAGCAGGAAACCTTCCTGAACATCCGTGGTGTGGAAAACGTTATCCGCGCCGCCAAAGAGGTGTTCGCTTCGCTGTTCAACGACCGCGCGATTTCCTACCGCGTGCACCAGGGCTTCGACCACAAACTGGTCGCCCTGTCGGCTGGCGTGCAGCGCATGGTGCGTTCGGAAACCGGCACCGCCGGCGTGATGTTCACCCTCGACACCGAATCGGGTTTCCGTGACGTGGTGTTCATCACCGGCGCTTACGGCCTGGGCGAAACCGTCGTACAAGGCGCGGTCAATCCGGATGAGTTCTACGTCCACAAAGGCACGCTGGAGGCCGGTCGTCCGGCCATCCTGCGTCGCAACCTGGGCAGCAAAGCCATCAAGATGATCTACGGCGACGAGGCCAAGGCCGGTCGTTCGGTCAAGACTGTCGATGTCGACAAGGCCGAACGCGCGCGTTTCTGCCTGACCGACGCCGAAGTCAGTGAGCTGGCCAAGCAGGCGATGATCATCGAGAAGCACTACGGCTGCCCGATGGACATCGAGTGGGCCAAGGACGGTGACGACGGCAAGCTGTACATCGTGCAGGCGCGTCCGGAAACCGTGAAAAGCCGCACCCAGGCCAACGTCATGGAACGTTACCTGCTCAAGGAAACCGGCACCGTGCTGGTGGAAGGTCGGGCGATCGGCCAGCGCATCGGCGCCGGCAAAGTACGCATCATCAAAGACGTCTCGGAGATGGACAAAGTCCAGCCGGGCGACGTGCTGGTTTCCGACATGACCGACCCGGACTGGGAACCAGTGATGAAGCGCGCCAGCGCCATCGTCACCAACCGTGGCGGGCGTACCTGCCACGCGGCGATCATCGCCCGTGAGCTGGGCATCCCGGCAGTGGTAGGTTGCGGCAACGCCACCCAGCTGCTGAAGGATGGCCAGGGCGTGACCGTATCCTGCGCCGAAGGCGACACCGGCTACATCTTCGAAGGCGAACTGGGCTTCGACATCAAGAAGAACTCCGTCGACGCCATGCCGGAGCTGCCGTTCAAGATCATGATGAACGTCGGCAATCCGGATCGCGCCTTCGACTTCGCCCAATTGCCGAACGCCGGCGTCGGTCTGGCACGTCTGGAATTCATCATCAACCGCATGATCGGCGTGCACCCGAAAGCGCTGTTGAACTACGACGGTCTGCCGCAGGAAATCAAGGACAGCGTCGACAAGCGTATTGCCGGTTACAGCGACCCGGTCGACTTCTACGTCGACAAACTGGTTGAAGGCATCAGCACCCTGGCTGCAGCGTTCACGCCGAAAAAAGTCATCGTGCGTCTGTCGGACTTCAAGTCCAACGAATACGCCAACCTGATCGGCGGCAAGCTCTACGAGCCGGAAGAAGAGAACCCGATGCTGGGTTTCCGTGGTGCTTCGCGTTACATCAGCGAATCGTTCCGCGATTGCTTCGAGCTCGAATGCCGCGCGCTGAAACGCGTGCGCAACGAGATGGGCCTGACCAACGTGGAAATCATGGTGCCGTTCGTCCGTACTTTGGGCGAAGCCAGCCAGGTGGTCGATCTGCTCGCCGAGAACGGCTTGAAGCGCGGCGAGAACGGTCTGCGCGTGATCATGATGTGCGAGCTGCCATCCAACGCGATTCTGGCCGAGGAATTCCTCGAATTCTTCGACGGCTTCTCGATCGGCTCCAACGACCTGACCCAACTGACTTTGGGTCTGGACCGTGACTCGGGGATCATCGCGCACCTGTTCGACGAGCGGAATCCAGCGGTCAAGAAGCTGTTGGCCAACGCCATTCAGGCCTGCAACAAGGCCGGCAAGTACATCGGCATCTGCGGTCAGGGTCCTTCGGACCACCCGGATCTGGCCAAGTGGCTGATGGAACAGGGCATCGAAAGCGTGTCGCTGAACCCGGACACCGTGCTGGAAACCTGGTTCTTCCTCGCCGAAGGTCAGGCTTGATCAGTATGTAATTGGCCCGCGCCCCATGTGGGAGCGGGCCTTGAGATTGAAGTAGGGCGGGCTCCAGCGGATGCCGCCCTTTTTTGTGCAAGAGCATTATGCAAAGCAGCAGCAACCTGTTTCCTGTCGCGCTGATCAGCGCCGAGCGGCGCGGCGATCTGAGCGAAGACGTCTATCGATTGAAACCCGGCAACAGCCCGGACTGGTCCGTGGAGATCGCCGTCACCCGCCTGGGCATGGCCGATGACACGGCGCCACGCGGCGTGCCGGTGATTCTGTTGCACGGCAGCTTTTCCAATCGGCGCTTCTGGTTTTCCCCCAAAGGCCTCGGGCTCGGCGCGTATCTGACGCGGCTGGGCTTCGACGTGTGGATTCCGGAAATGCGCGGTCACGGCCTGTCCCAGCGCAACGAAGACTATCGGCGCAACCGCGTGGCCGATTATGCCCGTTACGATCTGCCGGCGATTGCCGCGTTCGTGCGTGAGCAGAGCGGACAGATCCCGCACTGGATCGGCCATTCGCTCGGCGGCATCACCCTGGCGGCGGCGCTCGGTGGCGAATATCTCGGCGAACCGGCCGTGGCCTCGGCGGCGTTTTTCGGCACCCAGGTCAGCCGTACCTATTGGCCGCTGAAGATTCCACCGGTGGAGTGGGGCGGGCGCTTTATTCTCAAGCGGTTCGCGCAGTTGTCCGGCTCACGCCTCAAACGCGGTCCGGAAGACGAACCGATCGGCCTTGCCATCGAAAGCATGCGCTGGTACGGCTTGTTCGGCCGCTTCGGCGACAAGGACAAGGACTGGTGGGCCGGACTTGCCGAGGTGCAGGTGCCGGTGCTGGCGGTGACGGCAGCGGGCGATCATCAGGATCCGGCGTGGGCCTGCCGCAAGCTGTTCGAGCAGATCGGCTCCGAGCACAAGCAGTTCATCAACCTGGGCCGCGAGCAGGGCTTCTCGGATAATTTCGGTCATGTCGAAATGTTGGTGAGCAAAGCAGCGCAGGCGGAGGTATGGCCGCTGGTGGCGCGCTGGTTGAACGATCAGCAGACGCCATTGCTGGCGCAGGCGACGGATCTGGCCGCTGCGGTGTGAGGGGCGTTCCGTTCAGCCTGGCTTGCGGCTAAGATATGACGCATTGTGCGGTTCCAGTCATATTTCGTGACTGTTTAGCGATAACGTTTCAGCCGCGGTTCAGGTTCGCTCAGCGACCATGGCATGGACTAAGGTAAACAGCGACCGCCGGAACTCGTCTCATCATAATGCGGCATCCTTGATCGTCTTCCTTGTTACAGGAGTTTTTCGATGGAACATTACCTTACGCCTGACCTGTGCGACGCCTACCCGGAGCTGGTGCAGGTGCTGGAACCGATGTTCAGCAATTTCGGCGGCCGGGATTCCTTCGGCGGCGAAATCGTGACCATCAAGTGCTTCGAAGACAATTCGCTGGTCAAGGAGCAGGCCGAACTCAACGGCAAAGGCAAAGTGCTGGTGGTTGATGGCGGCGGTTCGCTGCGCCGCGCTCTGCTGGGCGACATGATCGCCGCCAAGGCCGCGCAGAACGGTTGGGAAGGGCTGGTGATCTACGGTTGCATCCGTGACGTCGACGTCATCGCCCAGACCGATCTCGGCGTGCAGGCGCTGGCCAGCCATCCGATGAAAACCGACAAGCGCGGCATTGGCGACCTCAACGTCCCGGTGACTTTCGCCGGCGTGACGTTCCACCCAGGCCAGTACATTTATGCGGACAACAACGGCGTGATCGTATCGCCGAGCCCGCTGAAAATGCCTGAATAAGCTTTTCGACAAGGGATGCGGATGTTCGAGGAAGAAAACGCGCAATGGGGGCTGGTGCATGCCCTGGTGCTGGACGGCAAGGGCGGTGCGCGTTCGATAGCCCGGACTGAGCTCGACGATTTGCAGCTGCAGGCCCATGAAAGCCTCTGGCTGCACTGGGATCGCAGCCATCCGCAGACCCGTACCTGGCTGCGCAAATCCAGCGGGCTCAATGAATTCACCTGCGATCTGTTGCTGGAAGAAAATACCCGCCCGCGTCTGTTGCCATTGCCCGACTCCGAGCTGTTGCTGTTTCTGCGCGGGGTCAATCTCAACCCGGGCGCCGAGCCGGAAGACATGGTCTCGGTGCGGATTTTCGCCTCTGCGCAGCGAGTGATTTCCCTGCGCTTGCGTCCGTTGCGCGCCACGGATGAGCTGATGACGCTGCTTGGCGAGGGCAAAGGGCCGAAAACTTCCTCGGAATTGATGCTGTATCTGGCGCAGTTCCTCACCAATAAAGTGCAGGATCTGGTCACGTGCCTGTCGGAAGTGGTGGATGAAGAGGAAGAAAAACTCGACGCCGACGAACGGTATACCCCGGAGCATGGGGCCATTTTGCACATCCGCCGCAGAGCCGCTGGGCTGAAGCGTTTTCTCGCCCCACAGCGGGATATTTTCGGACAGCTGACGCGGATCAAACTGCCGTGGTTCGTCGAAGACGACGCCGACTACTGGAACGAATTGAACAACAGCCTGACCCGTTATCTGGAAGAGCTCGAATTGACCCGAGAGCGCGTAGGGCTTGTGCTGGAGGCCGAAGACCGGCGTTTGAGCGTGCACATGAACCGCACCATGTATCGCTTCGGCATCATTACCTGCATCTTTTTGCCGATGAGTTTCATCACCGGTCTGCTCGGCATCAATGTCGGCGGTATTCCGTTCGCCGAAAGCCCGTATGGCTTCCTGATCGCCTGCCTGACGGTGCTCGCCCTGGCGTTCGGCCAGTGGTGGTTGTTCCGTCGATTGCGCTGGGTGTGAACATGGCGCATGTGACCCGAGTAAATCTGCCCGCGTCTTTCACAGACATCACGAGAGGTGCGTATGCACGATCCGTTTGAACAGTCTTTGCGCGACATGCTCAACGCTTCGCCGTCCAGCCGCGACGACGATGCGTGCCTGGGCCGCGTACTCAAAACCGCCAACCGCCAGGTCGGCGCCGGTGATCTGTTCAGCCTGCTGGGCCGCTGGCTGCCCGCGCTGATGATCGCCCTGAACAATGGCTCGGCGCATGTCTCGCCGGTTTCCCGTCTTCGTAAAACCACTGCTCGCACTGCTGATAAGGCTGATTGAATATGGAACTTGATCTCTGGACTCAGAGCCTCGTCACTGCAATGACTGCGTTGTGGACCAAAGTCGCTAACTTCATTCCGAACCTGTTCGGCGCACTGGTTGTGCTGCTGCTGGGTTTCGTCGTGGCCAAGCTGCTCGACACCTTGCTTTCCAAATTGCTCGCCAAACTGGGCCTCGATCGCCTGATGGGCGGCACCGGGCTGACCAAGCTGATGTCGCGTGCCGGGCTGCAGGTGCCGATCTCGACGCTGATCGGTAAAATCGTCTACTGGTTCGTTCTGCTGATTTTTCTGGTTTCTGCGGCAGAATCCCTTGGCCTCGAGCGAGTTTCAGCTACGCTGGACATGCTGGCGTTGTATCTGCCGAAAGTATTTGGCGCCGCGCTGGTGCTGCTGGTCGGTGTCCTGCTGGCGCAACTGGCCAACGGGCTGGTGCGCGGCGCAGCAGAAGGCGTAGGGCTGGACTACGCTTCGGGGTTGGGGCGGATCGCGCAGGGGCTGGTGATCATCATCAGCATCTCCGTGGCGATCAGCCAGCTCGAGGTCAAGACCGACCTGCTGAACCATGTGATTGTTATCGTATTGATTACCGTTGGTCTGGCAGTTGCGCTGGCCATGGGTTTGGGAAGCCGGGAAATTGCCGGTCAGATTCTTGCGGGAATCTATGTGCGTGAGCTGTACGAGGTTGGGCAACAAGTGCGTGTTGGCGAGGTCGAAGGCCAGATCGAAGAGATCGGCACGGTTAAAACCACATTGCTGACCGATGAGGGTGAGCTAGTCTCTCTCTCCAATCGGATCCTGCTGGAACAGCATGTGAGTAGCCGCTAAACCGGCAAACCCTGCTAATGTATGCCGCCGCAAAATGCCAGCCGAGGCTGGTTGTGGCGGACATTGACCTGACTGTCGGCACGACTTGTTTTGAATAAAGCCCAACCGCTATCCACGCGCTACGACCCCCGCGAGCTCTCTGATGAGGAGTTGGTCGCGCGCTCGCATACCGAGCTGTTTCACGTAACGCGCGCCTACGAAGAGTTGATGCGGCGTTACCAGCGAACATTATTTAACGTCTGCGCGAGATATCTTGGGAACGATCGCGACGCAGACGATGTCTGTCAGGAAGTGATGCTGAAGGTGCTGTACGGCCTGAAGAACTTCGAGGGGAAATCGAAGTTCAAAACCTGGCTTTACAGCATCACTTACAACGAATGCATCACGCAGTATCGGAAGGAACGGCGTAAGCGTCGCTTGATGGACGCTCTCAGTCTGGACCCTCTTGAAGAAGCGTCTGAAGAAAAGGCGCCGAAGCCGGAGGAGAAGGGTGGGCTTGATCGCTGGCTGGTGTATGTGAATCCGATTGACCGCGAAATTCTGGTGCTACGATTTGTCGCAGAGCTGGAGTTTCAGGAGATCGCAGACATCATGCACATGGGTTTGAGTGCGACAAAAATGCGTTACAAACGCGCTCTAGATAAATTGCGTGAGAAATTTGCAGGCATTGCTGAAACTTAGTTCAGCGCAAATATCTCTTACGTGTAGGCAAGTTCTGATAGACTTGCCGCCGAGTTGTCCCCCGGTTTGCGGGACTGCTTCACAATCACCAGATGGGGATTTAACGGATGAAACTGAAAAACACCTTGGGCTTGGCCATTGGTTCTCTGATTGCCGCCACTTCGTTCGGCGCTCTGGCACAAGGCCAAGGCGCAGTTGAAATCGAAGGCTTCGCTAAGAAAGAACAATTCGACAGCGCTCGTAACTTCAAGAACAACGGCAACCTGTTCGGCGGTTCGATCGGTTACTTCCTGACCGACGACGTTGAACTGCGTCTGGGCTACGACGAAGTGCACAACGTACGTGCCGACGATGGCAAGAACGTCAAAGGCGCTAACACCGCTCTGGACGCTCTGTACCACTTCAACAACCCAGGCGACATGATTCGTCCATACGTTTCGGCCGGTTTCTCTGACCAGAGCATCGACCAGAACGGTTCGAACGGTCGTAACCGTTCCACCTTCGCCAACGTTGGCGGCGGTGCCAAGCTGTACTTCACCGAGAACTTCTACGCCCGTGCCGGCGTTGAAGCTCAGTACAACATCGACCAGGGCGACACCGAGTGGGCTCCTAGCGTCGGTATCGGTGTGAACTTCGGTGGCGGCTCCAAGCCAGCTGCTGCTCCAGTTCCAGCACCTGCTGAAGTCTGCTCCGACAGCGACAACGATGGCGTTTGCGACAACGTTGACAAGTGCCCGGACACCCCAGCCAACGTAACCGTTGACGCTGATGGCTGCCCAGCAGTTGCTGAAGTTGTTCGTGTTGAGCTGGACGTGAAATTCGACTTCGACAAGTCGGTAGTCAAGCCAAACAGCTACGGCGACATCAAGAACCTGGCTGACTTCATGAAGCAGTACCCATCCACCACCACTACTGTTGAAGGTCACACTGACTCCGTCGGTCCTGACGCTTACAACCAGAAACTGTCCGAGCGTCGTGCAAACGCCGTTAAGCAAGTTCTGACCAACCAGTACGGTGTTGAATCGTCCCGCGTTCAGTCTGTTGGCTACGGCGAATCCCGCCCAGTTGCTGACAACAAAACTGACGCTGGCCGCGCTGTAAACCGTCGCGTAGAAGCGCAGGTTGAAGCTCAAGCTAAGTAATTAGCTGCCGCTGATGGAAAAGCCCGGCTCAGGCCGGGCTTTTCTTTGTCTGCGATTTGGCTTTGGATCTTGAAAGATCGCAGCCTGCGGCAGCTCCTACATTCAGATCATATGTGTCCTGTAGGAGCTGCCGAAGGCTGCGATCTTTTGCTCTTCCACGACAGCAGCCACCGCACCAATCACCAGAATCGCCGGGCTCTTCAATTCAAACGCCGAGGCATCCTCAGCCATCGCACTCAGATCACTGCGACACTCACGCTGATGCGCCAAAGAGGCGTTTTCGATCATCGCCACCGGCGTATCCGCCGCCATCCCTCCGGCCAGCAGCTGATCACGAATCTCGCCCAGCTTGGCCACGCCCATGTAAACCACCAGCGTCGTCCCGCCTTTCGCCAGCGCCTGCCAGTTCAACTGGCTGTCATCCTGGGTGTGCGCAGTCACCAACGTTACTCCGCGCGCCACGCCCCGCAACGTCAGCGGAATATCGCACTGGGTCGCCCCGGCCAGCCCAGCGGTGATGCCATTGACCAGTTCCACTTCAACGCCACGCTCGCGCAACCACTGCGCTTCTTCGCCACCGCGGCCGAAAATGCACGGATCGCCGCCTTTCAGGCGCACCACGCATTTGCCCTGGCGGGCATAACGCAGCATCAGCCGATGGATAAATGCCTGCGGGGTCGAACGGCAGCCGCCGCGTTTGCCCACCGGGATCACCCGCGCAGCCGGGCAGTGCTCCAGCACCGCGTCGTTGACCAGATCATCGATCATCACCACATCGGCCTCGCGCAATGCGCGCACCGCTTTGAGCGTCAGCAACTCCGGATCTCCAGGGCCTGCGCCCACCAGCCAGACTTTCGCATTCATGGTGTTGTCCTCGTTAAATGACCGCGACCGGCCGCGCTTCGGCAGCCAGCAGACGCTTGATTTCCGGCACGCAGGAACCGCATTGCGTACCGCATCGGAGATTGTTTTTCAGGCCTTGCAGATCCAGGCCCTGGCGAATGCCGGCGCAGACTGCGTTGAGGCTGACGTTTTCGCAGTTGCACAAGGTCTTGTCGCTCGCAATGGCGCCGACAGCGCCCGGCGGCGCGCTCATCGGCGCGAGCAGCCAGCGCCGCAGTTGTTGGTCGGCGCGGCCCTCCAGCCACAGGCTTTGCAGCCAATGTTGCGCCAGGGTTTCGCCGGCCAGGCGAATTGCGGTGATTCGGCCGTTTTCGATGCGCACCCGCTTGCCGATG
The DNA here is from genome assembly GCF_979253165.1 of Pseudomonas sp. AC083. Taxonomy (NCBI): domain Bacteria; kingdom Pseudomonadati; phylum Pseudomonadota; class Gammaproteobacteria; order Pseudomonadales; family Pseudomonadaceae; genus Pseudomonas; species Pseudomonas sp. AC083. The sequence goes on along the minus strand of NZ_CEEDDH010000019.1, from coordinate 6,687 downwards.
GCGCGGCGCGGGTCGTCGTAGGCCAGAACCGGGCCATCCAGCAGTGACAGGCACTGGTCGATCTCACCCAGCAGCTGTGGATCCGGCGCCTGGCCGTGTGCAGCGCGTATCAGCAACGCTGGCCGCTCACGCCCGACAAGGCTGAGGCTGACGTAGGAAAACGCCTCGCACAGCGGTCGTAGTGTCTCGAAATGCCGTTGAACATCACCCTCGATCAAGGCGAACAGTTGCCAAGGCAGATTGACTGCCTCCAGACGCACGCCGCTGTGCTTGAGTTCCGGTTGCTTGGACAGTGGGTCAAATGCTGGCAAGGTCAGCGTGTTGACGCCGCCCTTGAGATAGCGATCGCCCCAATGCATCGGCAGGAACGCTTGGCCCGGACGCACGCTGTCGTCGCTGCCGACCGCAACAATCACCGCGCCACGGCGGCTTTTCAAACTGACCAGATCGCCGGGCTGCAAGCGGTGCCGACGCATTTCGTCAGGATGCAGGTTCAGCACGGCTTCGCTGACGTGGCCGAACAATTGCGCGGCGGTGCCGGTGCGGCTCATGCCGTGCCACTGGTCACGCAGGCGACCGGTGATCAAAGTCAGCGGGAAGCGCGCGTCGCGTTGTTCCTTGGCGGCGCGGTACGGATCAGCAATGAACTGCGCGCGACCATTGGCTGTAGGAAAAATGCCGTCGCCGTACAAGCGTGGCGTGCCTTGGCGGGCGCCGGCAGGGAAGGGCCATTGCTGCGGACCGATCTCGTCGATCAAGGCATGACTGATCCCGGACAGATCCAGGTCCCGGCCACGGGTCAGCGCTTTGAATTCATCAAACAACTGCGAAGGTTGATCGAAAGCGAACAGGCTTGGCTGCCTGGGGCGCAGACGTTTCTCCAGACGCTGTGCGAAATCCACCGTGATGGCCCAGTCCGGCCGCGCTTCGCCTGGTGCGACAACCGCTTTGCGCACGTGGGATATGCGCCGCTCGGAGTTGGTCACCGAGCCTTCCTTCTCGCCCCAACTGGCGGCCGGCAACAGCAGGTCGGCAAATGCAGCGGTTTCGGTGGTGCGAAAGGCTTCCTGCAATACCACAAAAGGGCAGGCCTCAAGCGCTGCGCGGACTGCGCTCTGATCAGGCATCGATTGCGCCGGATTGGTACAGGCAATCCACAGTGCTTTGATTTTGCCGCTGCGCAGGTTTTCGAACAGTTCGATGGCGCTCAGGCCCGGCGCCTCGGGCAAGCTCTCCACGCCCCAATACGCCGCCACCTCGGCGCGATGCTCTGGGTTGGCGGCATCGCGATGGCCCGGTAGCAGATTGGACAGACTGCCGGTTTCCCGCCCGCCCATGGCGTTCGGCTGACCGGTAAGTGAGAAAGGTCCTGCACCGGGGCGGCCAATTTGTCCGGTGGCCAGGTGCAGATTGATCAGCGCGCTGTTCTTTGCGCTGCCGGCGGTGGACTGATTCAGGCCCATGCACCACAGCGACAGGAAGCTCGGCGCAGTGCCGACCCATTCTGCGCATTGCTGCAGTTGCTCGATGCTGATGCCGCACAGTTGCGAAACCATCTGCGGGGTGTAATCGCGCACCAGGGTTTTGAGTTCGGCGAGGCCTTCGGTGTGCGCCTTGATGAAATCGCGATCGACCCAGTCTTCCCACAGCAGCAGATGCAAAATCCCATGGAACAAGGCGACATCGGTACCCGGAAGAATCGCCAGATGCAGGTCAGCCAAATCGCAGGTGTCGGTGCGACGTGGGTCGATAACGATGACTTTCATCTGCGGGCGACGGGATTTGGCTTCCTCCAGCCGACGGAAAAGTACCGGATGGGCGTAGGCCATGTTACTGCCGACGATCATCACGCAGTCGCTGAGCTCCAGGTCTTCGTAACTGCACGGCGGCGCGTCGGCGCCGAGGCTGCGTTTGTAGCCGACCACCGCCGAGGACATGCACAGCCGCGAATTGCTGTCGATGTTGTTGGTGCCCACCAGCGCCCGCGCCAGTTTGTTGAAGGCGTAGTAGTCCTCGGTGAGCAACTGCCCGGAGATGTAGAACGCCACGCTGTCCGGGCCGTGTTCGGCGATGGTTTCGGCAAACACGTTGGCCGCGTGGTCGAGGGCGGTATCCCAGTCAGTACGGCTGCGCGCCAGGCCTTTGCCCAGGCGCAGTTCCGGGTACAAGGCGCGGGCGGCGAGGTCGCCGGTCAGGTGCAGCGTCGAGCCTTTGCTGCACAGTTTGCCGAAGTTGGCCGGGTGCGCCGGATCGCCGCTGACGCCGAGGATGCGCTCGCCGTCATGCTCGATCAGTACGCCGCAGCCGACCCCGCAGTAACAGCAGGTCGAGGCGGTCGTCTGGCGGTTCATCAGATGGCGTCCCGCAGGGCCAGTTGCACCCGGCCGTTCTCGACCCGGGCCGGATGGTGATGGGCACAGCCGATGTCCGGCGCCTGGGCTTCGCCGGTTTCGAGGTCGATCTGCCAGTTGTGCAGCGGGCAGGCCACGCGCTTGCCATAGATCAGGCCTTGCGACAGCGGCCCGCCCTTGTGCGGGCAGCGGTCATCGAGGGCGAACACCTCGTCGTCGCTTGTACGAAAAATCGCGATGTCACCTTTCGGTCCGGCAATGATCCGCGAACCGAGGGCGTTGATCTCTTCCAGCGCACAGATGTCGAGCCAGTTCATGCCGGCACCTCCAGGTTTTTCACGGGGATCACGTCGAATTCTTTCTTCAGTTGCGGCTGCGCCAGGCGTTCTTTCCATGGGTCCTGTTCGAACGACAGGGAGAATTGCAGGCGCTCATTCAGGGCCTTGCGCCGCTCGGCGTCTTCGAGCACGTTCTTCTTGATGTGCTCCATGCCGACCCGTTGCAGGTAATGCACGGTGCGTTCGAGGTAGAAGGCTTCCTCGCGGTAGAGCTGCAGGAATGCGCCGTTGTATTCGCGGACTTCCTCGGCAGTTTTCAGTTTGACGAAGAACTCGGCGACTTCGGTCTTGATCCCGCCGTTGCCACCGATGTACATCTCCCAGCCGGAGTCGACGCCGATAATTCCTACGTCCTTGATGCCCGCTTCCGAGCAGTTGCGTGGGCAACCGGACACCGCCAGCTTCACTTTGTGCGGCGACCACATGTTGAACAGGTCGTGCTCGAGTTCGATGCCCAGTTGCGTCGAGTTCTGCGTGCCGAAGCGGCAGAACTCGCTGCCGACGCAGGTTTTCACGGTGCGGATGGATTTGCCGTAGGCGTGGCCGGACGGCATGTCGAGGTCTTTCCAGACGCCGGGCAGATCCTGTTTCTTGATCCCCAGCAAGTCGATGCGCTGACCGCCGGTGACCTTGACCATCGGCACGTTGTACTTGTCGGCCACATCGGCGATCCGCCGCAGTTCCGATGGGTTGGTCACGCCGCCCCACATGCGCGGCACCACCGAATAGGTGCCGTCCTTCTGGATGTTGGCGTGGGCGCGTTCGTTGATCAGACGCGATTGCGGGTCGTCCTTGGCCTCGCCCGGCCAAGTGGAAATCAGGTAGTAGTTGAGCGCCGGGCGACAGGTCGCGCAGCCATTGGGCGTGCGCCAGTTCAGGTAACTCATGGTCTCGGCGATGGTCAGCAGGTGTTCCTGGCGGATCGCCTGACGAATCTGCCCGTGGTTGAGATCGCTGCAACCGCAGATGGCTTTTTCGCTTTTCGGTTTGACGTCGGCCGCGCCACCCACCGTATTGATCAGGATCTGTTCAACAAGGCCGGCGCAGGAACCGCAGGAGCTGGCAGCCTTGGTGTGTTTCTTCACTTCATCGACGCTGAACAGGCCGTGTTCCTGAATCGCCTTGACGATGGTGCCCTTGCACACACCGTTGCAGCCGCAGACTTCGGCGCTGTCGGCCATGACCATGGCTTTGTCCTGGCCCTGATGTCCTACGTCGCCTAAAGCGTTTTCGCCGAACATGAGGTGATCGCGGATCTCGCCTATGGCGTGATTCTCACGAATCTGCCGGAAATACCAACCGCCATCTGCCGTATCGCCGTACAGACAGGCGCCGACCAGCACGTCATCCTTGATCACCAGTTTTTTGTACACGCCGCCGATCGGGTCGGAGAGGGTGATGGTCTCGGTGCCTTCGCCGCCCATGAAGTCGCCGGCGGAGAACAGGTCGATGCCGGTGACTTTCAATTTGGTCGAAGTCACTGAACCCTGATAGCGAGCGAAACCCAGTTGCGCGAGGTGATTGGCGCAGACCTTGGCTTGTTCGAACAGCGGCGCAACGAGGCCGTAGGCGATGCCGCGATGACTGGCGCATTCGCCGATTGCGTAGATGCGCGGGTCGTAGGTTTGCAGGGTGTCGTTGACCAGAATCCCGCGATTGCACGGAATTCCTGCCTTTTCTGCCAGTTCGGTGTTGGGGCGGATGCCGGCGGCCATCACCACCAGATCGGCAGGAATGATGTCGCCGTTCTTGAACTGCACCGAACCGACCCGGCCATTGCCGGCATCGTGCAAGGCTTGGGTCTGTTCGCAAAGGCGAAAATGCAGGCCACGGGATTCCAGCGCCGATTGCAGAAGCTGGCCGCTGGTCTTGTCCAGTTGCCGCTCCAGCAGCCATTCGCCGAGGTGCACCACGGTCACGTGCATGCCGCGCAGCATCAGGCCGTTGGCCGCTTCGAGGCCGAGCAGGCCGCCACCGATGACCACGGCGTGCTTGTGGGTCCTGGCGGTGTCGATCATGGCCTGGGTGTCGGCGATGTCGCGGTAACCGATCACGCCCTGCAAATTGTTGCCGGGGATTGGCAGGATGAACGGGGTCGAGCCGGTGGCGATCAGCAGGCGATCGTACTCGGCTTCGGTGCCGTCCTCGGCAATCACTCGGCGTTTGACCCGGTCGATCTCCACCACTTTGCGGTTGAGCAGCAACTTGATGTTGTTTTCCAGATACCAGTCGAGGTCGTTGAGGACGATCTCTTCGAACGTCTGCTCGCCGGCCAGCACCGGCGACAGCAGGATGCGGTTGTAGTTGGTGTGCGGTTCGGCGCCGAAGACGGTGATGTCGTAGAGCTCGTCGCTCAGCTTGAGCAGTTCTTCCAGGGTACGGACCCCGGCCATGCCATTGCCGATCATCACCAGTTTGAGTTTTTTCATCAGGTTCTCCGGGAGCTGCGGCTGGCCTCTGGTGGGCCGTCGGGCCTTGCTCGACAAATTTTGCGCAAACAAAAAAAGGCGTCCCGCTAGTTGCCTAGCGAGGACGCCTTTGTCCTGGTCCCGTTCTCTCGGGAAGCGCAGCCTTCGTCGTTGAAGGTTGGGCTTTATGTATGGTGAAAAGGGTAATGCAGTGGTTGTGCCAACTCGGGGGGACGCGGATTTATTGGGGATTGGGGTTGTGACAGGAGATTTTTTTGCACCGAATCGAGGCGTGTTGCTCGTTCGTGGCGCGTTAATTCTTGGGGTTATGCGGTGTGAAGCCGAATGCCTTCGCGAGCAGGCTCGCTCCCACAAGGTGTCTGCGAACGACACAAATTCCCTGTGGGAGCGAGCCTGCTCGCGAATGGCGCGGCGCGGTTCAACTGTGAAACAACAAAACCAGCAGCACCACATTACCCATCAATGCCAGAAGCGCCATCGTCCGCCAGACCTTCAACGGCTCCCGCTCGAGTAAAGGCCGGGGCCGCACACTCAAACTTTGCCGCTCACCCTGTTCCAGCACCAGCAGCCACTCTTCAGCGGTTTCGAAGCGTTGCTGCGGATCGGCGGCGACGCCGCGTTCCAGACTTTGCGCCAGCCAGTCCGGCAGGTCCGGGCGATAGCGACTGGCATTCACCGGCACGCCGAATCGGGGCCGCTGAAACGCTTCGATTTCGCCATAGGGAAAATGCCCGGTGAGCAGGTAATAGAGAGTGACACCGACAGAATACAAATCCTGTTGTGCACTCGGTGGTTCGCCGCGAAACGCTTCTGGGGCGATGAAACTAGGCGTTCCTGGCAGGGTCGACGGCGCGTCCTCGGACAGTCCCGGGCAATAAGCCAGGCCGAAATCCAGCAGGCGCAGTTCGCCGTCATCCCCCAGCAGCAGGTTTTCCGGTTTGATGTCGCGGTGCAGAATCTGCCGTCGATGCAGCAACCCGACCGCGCGCAACAGCCGCTCGGCGATGTCCTGCCACTGCGCCAAAGGCAACGGGCCGCTGTGTTGAAACACGTCGGCCAGCGTCGTCCCGGCGTATTCGCGCATGACGTAATACAAATGCTGACGCTGAGTGCAGGCATGGATTTGCGGAAAATGCCGGCCGGCCACGCGCTTGAGGAACCATTCTTCCGACAGCAGCGCCTGACCGGCTTGCGGATGGTCGGCCAGCCGCGTCGGCAAGGTCTTCAGCAGCCAAGGCTGGCCCTGGCTATCGAGCACGCGATACAGCAATGATTGCTGGCTCTGGCCGATGATGCCTTGCACCTGCCAGCCTTCAAACGCTTGCCCGGGTTTCAGCGTTGGCGGCAGTGGCCATTGCTGCAATTGCACCAGCGCATCGCCAATGCTCGCTTCGCCCAGCGCATCGACGCGCACCAGCAGGGCACTGGCGTTGTCCTGACTGCCGGCCAGATGCGCGGCGTTGACCAAGGTTTGCGCCGCGCTGGGCAGATCCGCTTGATCGCGCAGAATTGCCGCGATCGCGGTATCGCCCAAGGTCGACCAGACGCCGTCGCTGAGCAGTACGAAGC
>NZ_CEEDDH010000018.1:0-144825 GCF_979253165.1 Pseudomonas sp. AC083 | reverse complement strand
CCTCAAGGGACGCTCCGCGTCCAGTGACGCGGAGCGTCACGGGCTGCATTCCCACGCAGAGCGTGGGAACGATCACTATAAGAGGAACCGGGATGAAAACCCTCTGGCAACACTGCCACGTCGCAACCATGGCCAACGGCGCCTATTCGATCATCGAGGATGCCGCGATCGTCACGTCCGGCACGCTGATCGAGTGGATCGGCCCACGCACTCAATTGCCGTCCGGTGAATACCCTGCGCTCAATGATTTGCAGGGTGCGTGGGTCACCCCCGGTCTGATCGACTGCCATACCCACACCGTGTTCGGCGGCAACCGCAGCGGCGAATTCGAGCAGCGTCTGCAAGGCGTCAGCTATGCCGAGATCGCCGCGCAGGGCGGCGGCATCGCCAGCACCGTGCGCGCCACTCGCGAAGCCACTGAGGACGAGCTGTTCGCCAGCGCCGCCAAACGCCTGAAAAGCCTGATGCGCGACGGCGTGACCACGGTGGAAATGAAGTCGGGCTACGGTCTCGATCTGGCCAACGAGCGCAAGCTGCTGCGAGTCATCCGGCACCTGGCCGAAGAGCTGCCGATCAGCGTGCGCAGCACTTGCCTGGCGGCGCACGCGTTGCCGCCGGAGTACAAGGATCGCGCCGACGAATACATCGATCTGGTCTGCGAGCAGATGCTCCCGGCCCTTGCCGCCGAAGGTTTGGTCGATGCCGTGGATGCGTTCTGCGAATACCTGGCGTTTTCGCCGGAGCAGGTCGAGCGGGTCTTCGTCGCCGCGCGACAACTCGGACTGCCGGTGAAGCTGCACGCCGAGCAATTGTCCTCGCTGCACGGCTCCAGCCTCGCCGCACGCTACAAAGCCTTGTCCGCCGATCATCTGGAATTCATGGACGAGGACGATGCCATCGCCATGGCCGCCGCCGACACCGTCGCTGTGCTGCTACCGGGCGCGTTCTACTTCCTGCGCGAAACCCAATTGCCGCCGATGGACGCGCTGCGCAAGCACAAGGTGAAGATCGCCATCGCCAGCGACCTCAACCCCGGCACCTCGCCGGCGCTGTCGTTGCGTCTGATGCTGAACATGGCCTGCACCTGTTTCCGCATGACTCCGGAAGAAGCCCTGGCCGGGGCGACCCTTCATGCCGCGCAGGCGCTGGGCATGGCTGACACCCACGGCTCGCTGGAGGTCGGCAAGGTCGCTGATTTCGTGGCGTGGGACATCGAGCGTCCGGCGGATCTGGCCTATTGGCTCGGTGGCGATCTGGACAAGCGTGTCGTGCGTCACGGCGTCGAATCGAATCTGTAGGAGAGCGGTTGTGGACAAAGTACTGAATTTCAAACAAGGGCGCGTGCCGCTGCTGATCAGCATGCCCCACGCCGGTTTGCGTCTGACCCCGGCGGTCGAAGCCGGGCTGATCCCCGCTGCGAAGAGTCTGCCGGACACCGACTGGCATATCCCGCAGCTCTACGATTTTGCCGAGGAGCTGGGCGCCAGCACCCTGGCCGCCGAGTATTCGCGTTTCGTCATCGACCTCAACCGGCCGTCCGACGACAAGCCGTTGTATGCCGGGGCAACCACCGGTTTGTACCCGGCGACGTTGTTCGACGGCATTCCGTTGTTTCAGGAAGGTCTGGAACCGTCGAAAGAGGAGCGCGCGACTTACCTGGAGCAGATCTGGACGCCGTACCATCGCACCTTGCAGCAAGAGCTGGCGCGACTGAAAGCCGAATTCGGCTACGCGCTGTTGTTCGATGCGCACTCGATCCGCTCCATCATCCCGCACCTGTTCGACGGCAAACTGCCGGACTTCAACCTCGGCACCTTCAATGGCGCCAGTTGTGATCCGCAACTGGCTGCTGAACTGGAAGTGATCTGCGCGCGGCACGAGCAGTTTACTCATGTGCTCAACGGTCGCTTCAAAGGCGGGCACATCATCCGCCAGTACGGCGATCCGGCGCAGAACATCCACGCCGTGCAGCTGGAACTGTGTCAGTCCACCTACATGGAAGAGTTCGAACCGTTCCGCTACCGCGCCGACCTCGCCGAACCGACGCGGGTGGTGCTCAGGGAATTGCTGCAGGGACTGCTCGCTTGGGGTGAAAAACACCACAACGCCTGAAGCACCCCTGCAGGAGCTGCCGAGGGCTGCGATCTTTGATCGTTCCCACGCTCTGCGTGGGAATGCAGCCCGTGACGCTCCGCGTCACTGGACGCGGAGCGTCCCAAGAGGCGTTCCCACGCAGAGCGTGGGAACGATCAGGCCCCGGAGCATGCTCATTGACGCAAATCGGGTTTATGATGCCCAACGGCAGAATAATACGAGTCCCCCCAGGGATGACCTCGACCCCTTACGGAGCGCGCAATGCAGACTTTGTTTCCGCAGATCAAACCCCACGCCCGGCACGATCTGGCTGTCGATGACACCCATACGCTGTACGTCGATGAAAGCGGCTCGCCGGAGGGTTTACCGGTGGTGTTCATCCACGGTGGCCCCGGCGCCGGCTGCGACGCCCAGAGCCGACGCTATTTCGATCCGAATCTGTATCGCATCGTCACCTTCGACCAGCGCGGCTGCGGTCGCTCGACGCCGCACGCCAGCCTGGAAAACAACACCACCTGGGATCTGGTCGAAGACCTTGAGCGCATCCGCAAACACCTTGGCATTGAAAAATGGGTGCTGTTCGGCGGCTCGTGGGGTTCGACCCTGGCGCTGGCCTACGCGCAAACCCACCCGGAGCGGGTCCATGGTCTGATTCTGCGCGGGATCTTTCTCTGCCGTCCGCAGGAAATCGAATGGTTCTATCAGGCCGGCGCCAGCCGTCTGTTCCCCGATTACTGGCAGGACTACATCGCGCCGATCCCGCTGGACGAGCGCGACGACCTGCTCAACGCTTTCCACAAACGCCTGATCGGCAACGATCAGATCGCCCAGATGCATGCGGCGAAGGCGTGGTCGACCTGGGAAGGGCGCACCGCGACCCTGCGCCCGAACCCGCTGGTGGTCGATCGTTTCTCCGAGCCGCAACGCGCGCTGTCGATTGCGCGGATCGAATGCCACTACTTCACCAACAATGCCTTCCTTGAGCCGAACCAGCTGATTCGCGACATGGGCAAGATCGCTCATCTGCCCGGCGTGATCATTCACGGTCGTTACGACGTGATCTGCCCGCTCGACAACGCCTGGGAATTGCACCAGGCCTGGCCGAACAGTGAATTGCAGGTGATCCGCGACGCCGGCCACGCCGCATCCGAGCCAGGCATCACCGATGCGCTGGTGCGCGCCGCGAGCAAAATGGCCCAGCGCCTGCTCGACCTGCCGCTCGAAGAAGCATGAAGGCGCTGTTGCAACGCGTACGCGGCGCGCGGGTAGAGGTCGCCGGCGAGGTAGTCGGCGCGGTCGATCAGGGTTTGCTGGTGCTGGTGGCGGTAGAACCCGACGACACGCGTACCAGCGCCGACAAACTTCTGCATAAGCTGCTTAACTATCGGGTATTCAGTGACGCCGAGGGCAAGATGAATCTGTCCCTGGCGGATGTGGGTGGCGGGTTGCTGCTGGTCTCTCAGTTCACCCTCGCCGCAGACACCAGAAGCGGCCTGCGTCCGAGCTTTTCCACGGCCGCACCGCCGGCGCTGGGTGAAGAATTGTTCGACTATTTATTGAGTCAGGCGAAACAGGTGCATGGCACTGTGGCATCAGGTAGATTCGGCGCCGATATGCAGGTGCACCTGGTCAACGATGGCCCGGTAACCTTCCTGTTACAGACCTGACAGTGCCTGAAACATGTTTTTCGGCAATTTCGACTGTTTTTAGGCTGTTTTCGCGATAAATACTTTGTTACCCCTGATGCGTTGTCATCCGGGCTACTAGATAATCGCGCGCTGCGGGGATCGACATTCGTTGATCCGTTTTGACTTAGGTAGAGACTTGTCTGGATCCGATTGGGGAATCATTTTGCCCCGGCGGAGTCGGAACATTGCTCGCCAACCTGGCATAAAGATAGCTGGCCGTTGGTTTATTGATCTGTTTTCGGCGAGGGTTGCTCGTGATTGTTAGTCCCTGTAATGCAGCAAAAATGTCTGCCAAACGCATGCGAAGTGCTCTGGTAGCGGGTTCGGCGCTCCTGTGCCTGCTCAGCGCCGGTCAGCTTTGGGCGTTCAATCTTGACGACGTATCGGCCAAGGCCAAAGAGCTGGCCGGGCAGAAGTTCGAAGCCCCGCGCAGCAACCTGCCGAACGAATTCCGCGAAATGAAGTTCGCGGACTACCAGAAGATCCGCTTCCTCACCGAAAAGGCTGAGTGGGCCGATCAGAAGACGCCGTTCAAGCTCTCCTTCTATCACCAGGGTATGCACTTCGATACACCGGTGAAAATCAACGAAATCACTGCGAACACCGTCTCGGAGATCAAATACGATCCGAGCCGCTTCGATTTCGGCGATCTGAAATTCGATCCGAAAGCCACCGAGCAACTGGGCTATGCCGGTTTCCGTGTGCTGTACCCGATCAACAAGGCCGACAAGCAAGACGAGATCATGACCATGCTCGGCGCGAGTTACTTCCGCGTCGTCGGCAAGGGCCATACCTATGGTCTGTCGGCCCGTGGTCTGGCGATCGATACTGCGCTGCCGTCGGGTGAAGAGTTCCCGCGTTTCCGCGAGTTCTGGATTCAGCAGCCCAAGCCGGGCGACAAGCACCTGGTGATCTTCGCTCTGCTCGACTCGCCGCGTGCCACTGGTGCCTACCGTCTGATCCTGCGTCCGGGCAGCGACACCATCGTCGACGTCAAAGCGCAGATGTTCCTGCGTGACAAGGTTGGCAAACTGGGTATCGCGCCGCTGACCAGCATGTTCCTGTTCGGCGCCAACCAGCCGTCGAAAGTGCTCAACTACCGTCGTGAACTGCACGACTCCAGCGGTCTGTCGATTCATGCCGGCAACGGCGAGTGGATCTGGCGCCCACTGAACAACCCGAAACATCTGGCCGTGAGCAACTTCAGCGTCGAGAACCCGCGTGGTTTCGGTCTGCTGCAGCGTGGCCGTGACTTCAGCCACTACGAAGACCTCGACGACCGCTACGACAAGCGCCCAAGCGCCTGGATCGAGCCGAAGGGCGAGTGGGGCAAGGGCACTGTCGATCTGGTAGAGATTCCGACCGCTGACGAAACCAACGACAACATCGTTGCGTTCTGGAGCCCGGAAAAAATGCCGGAGCCAGGCCAGCCGCTGGACTTCGCCTACCGCATGCACTGGACCATGGACGAAGCAGCACTCCACGCGCCGGACAGCGCCTGGGTGGCACAGACCCTGCGTTCGACCGGTGACGTCAAGCAATCGAACCTGATCCGTCAGCCCGATGGCAGCGTGGCCTATCTGGTCGACTTCGAAGGTCCATCGCTGGCGGCACTGACGCCGGATGCCGACGTGCGCAGTCAGGTCAGCGTCGGTGACAACGCCGAACTGGTCGAGAACAGCGTGCGCTACAACCCGGAAACCAAGGGCTGGCGCTTGACCCTGCGGATGAAGATCAAGGATCCGAGCAAAGCGACCGAAATGCGTGCCGCCCTGGTTCAGCCAGTGGTCACAGCAGATCTGGGCAAATCGGTGCCGGCGTCCAATTCGTCGGTCGCCAAGGCTGACAAGGTTGCCGCCAAGCAACAGGAAAAACTCGACAAGGAAGCCAAGGCCGCCGAAGCCAAACAGGCTGAAGCCAAGCCTGCAGCCGACGCCAAGGACAAGGCCAACAAAGACGCCAAGCAGCCAGTCGCTGCCGACGCGGCCCCAGCCACACCGGAATCGGCGCCGACTGAAGAAGTCCTGACCGAGACCTGGAGCTATCAGTTGCCTGCCGATGAGTAATTCACCAGTACAGCCAGAGACTCTGTCCGAGTATCTGGCGCATCTGCCGATGACCGACGAGCAACGCGCGGAACTCGCGGGTTGCCAGTCGTTCAGCGAGCTGCATGAACGCCTGTCGTCCTCGACATTCGACGCTCCTGCCGAAGCCGCCCAGGCTTCGGTGGGCAAGCGTCTGACCCTGAGCACTGCCGAAGAACTCGCTGAAGCGGAAATGCTGGTGCTCGACGCCAGTGGTCGGGTCAGCCTCAAGGCGACCCCGCCGATCCGCCGCACCAAGGTCGTGCCGGAGCCATGGCGCACCAATATCCTGGTGCGTGGCTGGCGCCGTCTGACCGGGCGCACCAACCCGCCGCAGCCGCCGAAGGACGCCAATGTCCTGCCGGCCGCGCGCTGGCGCACCGTCGGTTCGATCCGCCGCTATATCCTGTTGCTGCTGATGCTCGGCCAGACCATCGTTGCCGGTTGGTACATGAAAGGCATCATGCCGTACCAGGGCTGGTCGTTCGTCGATCTCGATGAAGTCCTGCATCAGCCGCTGCTGCAAACCGCCACGCAAGTGCTGCCGTACGCGCTGCAAACCAGCATCCTTATTCTGTTCGGGATTCTGTTCTGCTGGGTCTCGGCCGGTTTCTGGACCGCGCTGATGGGCTTCCTCGAGTTGCTCACCGGCCACGATAAATACCGTATCTCCGGGAAAAGCGCCGGTAACGAGCCGATTCCCAAAGATGCGCGTACTGCGCTGGTAATGCCGATCTGCAACGAAGACGTGCCGCGTGTATTCGCCGGTCTGCGTGCGACGTTCGAATCGGTCGCCGCCACCGGTGACCTGGATCGCTTCGACTTCTTCGTCCTCAGCGACAGTAACGACACCGATATCTGCGTCGCCGAGCAACAGGCCTGGCTGGATGTCTGCCGCGAGGCCAAGGGCTTCGGCAAGATCTTCTATCGCCGTCGTCGCCGTCGCGTGAAACGCAAGAGCGGCAACCTCGACGACTTTTGCCGTCGTTGGGGTGGTGACTACAAGTACATGGTCGTGCTCGACGCCGACTCGGTGATGAGCGGCGAGTGCCTGACCAGTCTGGTACGTCTGATGGAAGCCACGCCGGACGCCGGGATCATCCAGACCGCGCCACGTGCGTCGGGCATGGACACCCTGTATGCGCGGATGCAGCAGTTCGCCACCCGCGTGTACGGCCCGCTGTTTACTGCCGGTCTGCACTTCTGGCAGTTGGGTGAATCCCACTACTGGGGTCACAACGCGATCATCCGCATGAAGCCGTTTATCGACCACTGCGCTTTGGCGCCGTTGCCGGGTAAAGGTGCTTTCTCCGGTGCGATCCTTTCCCACGACTTCGTCGAAGCTGCGCTGATGCGCCGTGCCGGTTGGGGCGTGTGGATTGCCTACGACCTGCCGGGCAGTTACGAAGAGCTGCCGCCGAACCTGCTCGACGAGCTCAAGCGTGACCGTCGCTGGTGCCACGGCAACCTGATGAACTTCCGCCTGTTCCTGGTCAAGGGCATGCACCCGGTGCACCGCGCGGTGTTCCTCACCGGCGTGATGTCCTACCTGTCGGCGCCGTTGTGGTTCTTCTTCCTGGTGTTGTCGACCGCGCTGCTGGCGGTGAACACGCTGATGGAGCCGCAGTACTTCCTCGAACCGCGTCAGCTCTATCCGCTGTGGCCACAATGGCACCCGGACAAGGCCATCGCGCTGTTCTCGACGACCATCGTGCTGCTGTTCCTGCCGAAGCTGTTGAGCATCATCCTGATCTGGGCCAAGGGCGCGAAAGAGTTCGGCGGCAAGTTCAAGGTGACCCTGTCGATGCTGCTGGAGATGCTATTCTCCATGCTGCTGGCGCCGGTGCGGATGATTTTCCACACCCGTTTCGTCCTCGCCGCGTTCCTCGGTTGGGCCGCGACCTGGAACTCGCCGCAGCGTGACGACGACTCGACGCCGTGGAGCGAAGCGGTCAAGCGCCACGGTCCGCAGACGTTGCTGGGCTTCTTGTGGGCGCTGCTGGTGATCTGGCTGAACCCGAGCTTCCTCTGGTGGCTGGTGCCGATTGTCGGTTCGCTGATGCTGTCGATCCCGGTATCGGTGATCTCCAGCCGTGTCGGCCTTGGTTTGAAGACCCGTGACGAGAGCCTGTTCCTCATCCCCGAGGAATACAATCCGCCACAGGCCTTGCTGGCCACCGATCAGTACACCCACGAGAACCGCTATCACGCCCTCAACGACGGCTTCGTCCGCGCCGTGGTCGATCCTCAGCAGAACGCCTTGGCGTGCTCGCTGGCGACCTCGCGTCACGGCCAGGCCGAGCCGATCGAGTGGCTGCGTCAGGAACGTGTGCGTCACGCGATCAAGGTCGGCCCGGCCGGGCTGAACAACCATGATCGCCTGCAACTGCTTAGCGACCCTGTCGCACTGGCACGCCTGCACGAGCAGGTCTGGGCCGAAGGTCACGCTGAGTGGCTGGACGCCTGGCGAGCTTCGGTGAAAGCCGATCCGCACGCGCCGTTGCTGCCGCTGCGACCGGTGAGCCTGCAGGCTCAGCCGGCCTGATGAGAAAACCCCGCTGATTCAGCGGGGTTTTTTTATGTCCGCTGTTGAGCTGCGAACAAATACCGATCAAACCTAAAACCAGTGCATAGCATCCCTCGCCAAATTGGCGCGCCCGTTATCTACGACGCGCAGACCGCGCCGCTGCCTTCGCGAGCAGGCTCGCTCCCACCTTGGAATGCGTTTCCCTGTGGGAGCGAGCCTGCTCGCGAATGGCATCACCTCGGTTACAGGCGAACCGAGGTTGTGCATCAACTCAGACTTTGAAACGGCCTACCAGCATCTGCAGATGCGTGCCCAGTCGCGCCAGTTCAACGCTGGATGCGGCAGTCTCCTCGCTCGCCGCCGAGGTCTGATCGGACACATCGCGCACGTTCAGTACGCTGCGGTTGATCTCTTCGGCCACGGCGCTCTGCTGCTCGGCGGCTGCGGCGATCTGCTGGTTCATTGCCTGGATCGCCGAGACGGTGCGGGTGATGCTTTCCAGTGAGCCACCGGCACGCCGGGTCAGTTCGACGCTGCTGTCGGTGAGGCTGCGGCTGTTGTCCATGATCGTCGCCACTTGCTGGGTACCGTTTTGCAGACCGACGATCAGCTCCTCGATCTCTTCGGTGGACTTCTGCGTGCGCTGGGCGAGGCTGCGAACTTCGTCGGCAACCACGGCGAAACCACGTCCGGCTTCACCGGCGCGGGCCGCTTCGATGGCGGCGTTGAGGGCCAGCAGGTTGGTTTGCTGGGCCACCGACTTGATCACATCGAGGACGCTGCCGATCTTGTCGCTTTCACGCTTGAGCTCGCCCATGGCTTCGGTGGAATGCCCCACCTCGACCGCCAGACGTTCGATCTGGGCGATGGCTTCGCCGACGACCTTGTCACCTTCGCGGGCCTGTTGATCAGCGGCGACAGCGGCCTCGGAAGCTTCTTCAGCGTTGCGCGCGACTTCCTGCACGGTAGCAGCCATTTCGTTCATGGCGGTGGCGACCTGATCGGTCTCGACCTTCTGATTATTGACCCCGGCGCTGGTCTGCTCGGTCACCGCGGATAGCTCTTCAGCGGCGCTGGCGATCTGCGTGACGCCGTCGCTGATGCCACCGATCAATTCGCGCAGGCCTTGAGTCATGCTCTGCATCGAGCGCTGCAATTGGCCGAGCTCATCGCGGCGCAGGGAAACCAGGTTGTGGGTCAGATCACCGGCGGCCACGCGCTCGGCTACTTTGAGGGTCTGGGTCAGCGGAATGATGATCTGCCGAGTGATGATCCACGCTGCCAGCAAACCGAACATCAGCGCCAACACAGTGGCGATCAGCAGCATGTTCTTGGCGTGGGCGGCGTCGGTGTCGCGCACCACGGTTTGCGATTCGGTGAGCTTCTTGCTGGCCATGATCAGGATGTCGCCCTGAGCCGACATGCTGGCCAGTGCAGCGGCGTTCTTCACCTGTGAATCACGGAACTGAGCGACGGCGGCGCGATAGGCCTTGAGCGAGTCGGTGGCTTGCTGCAGGTTGGCGATGTGTTGCTCCGGCACGCGGGTCGGCAGGCTCTCGAGATTTTTTAGGGCGTTGTCGATGGCAGTCAGCGCCGGTTGCTCGGCATCGGCCTTGCCGCTATAGGTGTAACCGCGCACCTGATAGCGCGCCTGCTGCAACAGTTTGCTCAGCTCGATCACCGCGTTGTATTGGGCGACGCTGTCGCCTTGCAGTAGCGCACTTTCAACTTCGCCAACCTTGGCCACGGCATTATCGGCGTTGGCGCCAAGCTTGCTCCGCGCGTCTTCACGCTGGACGGTGGCCTGGGTCATTTCGCCGAAGGCGCGTTTGTATTCGGCGACCGCAGCAAGCTGTTGGTCGACCATCGCCACATCGGATGGCTGCTCGATCATGCCGCGTGCCGATTGCAGACCGCTTTCAAGTTGGTTGAGGTATCCATTGACCGCGCCCGGGCCCTGTTCGCCACGGCGCATGTCGTAGTCCATGCGCGCCAGGCGCAGGTCTTTGGTCAGCTCATTGAGGCTGGAAATGAAACCGAGCTTGTCGCCACGGCTGATGATGCCGCTCATGCCGGTCCAGCCGGTGAAAGTGATCAACAGCGTCAGCAACAGCACCAGGCCGAAACCGATGCCCAGCTTGCGTTTGACGCTGACGTTTCCAAGACTCTCGGCTAACCAACGGTACATGCGACCACTCCCTTCGGACCACTTAATTGGACTTATAGGGGGTGTATCGGCTGGGTGATGGCAATCTGTAACGCCACTTGTCTGCGACTGTAGGGGCTTGTATGAGCTGACGAGTGCAACGAGGCTGCGATCCTTTGATCTTGCTTTTAAAACAAGATCAAAAGATCGCAGCCTTCGGCAGCTCCTACACAGGATCGTTGTTGCGTCAGAACAGGCGTGCGAGCAGGGCGGTGACGGCGGTTTCGACGCGCAGGATGCGCTCGCCCAGTTGCACCGGTTGCAGGCCGGATTTGGCCAGCAGATCGATTTCGTAGGGAATCCAGCCACCCTCGGGGCCGATGGCCAGGGTCACCGGTTCGCTCAGAGCGCGCGGGCAGGGCGGGAAGTTGCCGGGGTGGCCTACCAGGCCGAGGGTGCCCTCGGCGATCGCCGGCAAGCGATCTTCAACAAAAGGCTTGAAGCGCTTTTCGATGACGATCTCCGGCAACACCGTATCGCGAGCCTGTTCGAGCCCGAGGATCAACTGCTCACGAATCGCTTCCGGCTCCAGAAATGGCGTCTGCCAGAAGCTTTTTTCGACGCGATAGCTGTTGACCAGAATCACCTTGGCCACGCCCATGGTCGCGACGGTCTGGAACACGCGGCGGAGCATTTTCGGCCGGGGCAGGGCCAGCACCAGGGTCAGCGGCAGTTTGGCCGGCGGTGGCTGATCGAGGTTGACGCGCAGCTCCGCTTCGCCGGCTTCCAGACGCAGCAACTCGGCCGAACCCATCAACCCGTTGATGCGCCCGACGCGCAGGCTGTCGCCGACTTCCGAACGATGCACTTCCTGCATGTGGGTCAGGCGACGATCACGCAGAATCACGCGGTCGGCCGCAATGAAGTCGGCCTCTTCGAGCAGCAGCAGGTTCATGCCTGGGTCGCTGGCGGCTGGTCGTTGTGGTCGTCGGCCGGCGTTTCGTCCGGGCGTTCGCGCTTGCTGACCAGCGCGCCAAAGAGGATGCCGATTTCGAACAGCATCCACATCGGCACAGCCAGCAGGGTCTGCGAGAAGATGTCCGGCGGGGTCAGGATCATGCCGACCACGAAGCAGCCGATGATCACGTACGGGCGGATCTTCTTCAGGTATTTGACGTCGACCACGCCGATCCACACCAGCAGGACCACGGCCACCGGGATCTCGAACGCCACGCCGAAGGCGAAGAACAGCGTCATGACGAAATCGAGGTAGCTGGCGATGTCGGTCATCATCTCCACGCCGGCCGGGGTGGCAGCGGCGAAGAATTTGAAGATCAATGGGAAGACGAAGTAATAGGCGAACGCCATGCCGATGTAGAAGAGCAGGATGCTGGAGATCAGCAACGGTACCGCAACGCGTTTTTCATGCTTGTACAGGCCCGGTGCGATAAAGCCCCAGATCTGATGCAGGATCACTGGAATCGCAAGAAACAGCGAAACCATCATCGTCAGTTTCAGCGGCGTCAGGAACGGCGACGACACGTCGGTGGCGATCATCGTCGCGCCGACCGGCAGGTACTGGCGCAGCGGCGTCGAGACGAAGGTGTAGATCTGCTGGGTGAACGCGAACAGCCCGGCAAAAATAATGAAGATCGCCGCCACGCAACGCAGCAGGCGGGTGCGCAACTCGGTGAGGTGCGATACCAGCGGCATGTGCTGGTCGTTTTCCGGAAGATCGCTCATGGGGCTCGCGGCGGCAGTGTAGGGTCTTGAGGCGCTGGTGTAGTCGGCGCGGCGGAGGGCGCTACGTGTTCAACCGATGTGTCTGTGGTAACCGGCGCCGGTCCTGGCGGTGTTACAACAGGTGCAGGTGCAGTGGGAGCGGCAGCGCTGTGAATCGTCTGCTCGCCCACAGGCTCGACCGGCGACGGCTCCTGCTGGTTCGGATTGAAGATCTTCCGCGCCTCTTGCTCCAGCGACAGAATATGTTCGTTGTGCAGTTGCCGACGGATCTCGTCGGCACCGATTTCACGTTCAACTTCCTGTTTGATCGCGTTGAAGCTGCGCTTCAGGCGGCCGACCCACAGACCGGCGGTGCGCGCCGCGCCCGGCAGACGCTCGGGGCCGAGCACCAGCAGGGCGACGAGGCCGACGAGCAGCAGTTCAGAGAAGCTGATACCAAACATTAGTCAGTGCTCACACGTCTTTGCGGATCGGCTCTTCGACTTTTTGCGCCTGCACGTCGATGGTGTGCGGCGGGTTGGCCTGAGCGGTGGTTTGCGGCTGCACCGGTGGCACAGGCTGGGCCGGCGGGGTCACGCTAGGCTCGGCCGGTTTTTCGTCGTCGTTCATGGCTTTGCGAAAGCCCTTGATCGATTCGCCAACGTCGGTGCCGAGGTTTTTCAGTTTCTTGGTACCGAATACCAGCACCACGACAATCAGAATGACGACCCAGTGTTTCCAGTCAAAAATGCCCATGTGGCGATTCCTCTCTAAAAGTTGTTCAGGCGGACGGACGCGAGGCTTTCTCGACGTGTCCGGACAGGCCGAAGCGACGGTCCAGTTCATCCAGCACGGCCTGCGGATGCTGCCCCAGTTGGGCGAGCATGACCATGCTGTGGAACCACAGGTCGGCGGTCTCGTAGATCACATCACTGCAATCGCCGCTGATGGCGGCATCCTTGGCGGCAATAATGGTTTCGACCGACTCTTCGCCGACTTTCTCCAGAATCTTGTTCAGCCCCTTGTGATACAGGCTGGCGACATACGAACTGTCGGCGGCTGCGCCTTTGCGCTCTTCAAGTACCTGAGCGAGGCGGGTCAGGGTGTCACTCATGTGTGTGTCCTGCGGAATAGATAGCGTGCGGGTCTTTCAGTACCGGGTCGACCGTTTTCCAGTCGCCGTTTTCGAAGACCCGGTAAAAGCAGCTTTGACGGCCGGTGTGGCAGGCGATGTCGCCGATCTGTTCAACCATCAGGATGATCACGTCGGCATCACAGTCCAGGCGCATCTCATGCAGGGTCTGCACATGGCCGGACTCTTCGCCCTTGCGCCACAGCTTGCCACGGGAACGTGACCAGTAGATTGCACGATTCTCCGCAGCGGTCAGTTCGAGCGCTTCGCGGTTCATCCAGGCCATCATCAATACGCGCCCGGTCTTGTGATCCTGGGCAATCGCCGGCACCAGGCCGTCAGCGTCCCACTTGATCTCGTCCAGCCAGTTTTTCATCGTCAAATCTCGAAAAGCAGCAGCAAGCCATGAGCTTCGAGCTGCAAGTAAAAGCAGGTTGCGGTGTTCCGGTGTCGTCAAGCTTGCAGCTGGCAGCTTATAACTTGCAGCTGATTCGTGCTATCGGCGAACGACCAGATACAAACCGACCGCGATCATGATTCCGGCGGGCCAGTGCGCCCACTCGGTCAGCGGACCACCCGCAGCGAGGATCGCGCCGCCGGCCAGATGCGCGCAGCCGAGCAGGCGCAGGAACCAGTCGTCCTTGCGTTTGCGCCACGGCGGCGGAGGGTCTTTGGCGTGGGGTTGCGACATGCGTTCGAGCAGATCGCGGGCCATGTTCGACAGGTGCGGAATCTGTTCCAGCTGGCTCTGCACGTTGCCCAGCAAGGCTTTCGGGCTGACGCGTTCGCGCATCCAGCGCTCGAGAAACGGCTGCGCGGTGTTCCACAGATCCAGATCCGGGTACAGCTGACGACCGAGGCCTTCGATGTTCAGCAAGGTCTTCTGCAACAGCACCAGTTGCGGCTGCACTTCCATGTTGAAACGGCGAGCGGTCTGGAACAGGCGCATCAGCACCTGGCCAAATGAAATATCTTTTAACGGTTTTTCGAAGATCGGTTCGCACACCGTACGGATCGCCGCTTCGAATTCGTTGAGTTTGGTTTCCGCCGGCACCCAGCCCGAATCGATGTGCAACTGCGCCACACGGCGGTAGTCACGCTTGAAGAAGGCGAACAGGTTGCGCGCCAGATAATCTTGGTCTTCCGGGGTCAGGCTGCCGACGATGCCGCAGTCGATCGCGATGTATTGCGGGCTCCACGGATTGACCGTGCTGACGAAAATGTTGCCCGGGTGCATGTCGGCGTGGAAGAAACTGTCGCGGAACACCTGAGTGAAGAAAATCTCCACGCCACGCTCGGCGAGCATTTTCATGTCGGTGCGCTGGTCAGCGAGGGTCGCCAGATCGGTGACCTGGATGCCGTAGATGCGCTCCATGACCAGCACTTTCGGCCGGCACCAGTCCCAATAGACTTGCGGCACGTACAGCAGCTGCGAGCCTTCGAAGTTGCGGCGCAACTGGCTGGCGTTGGCCGCCTCGCGCAACAGATCGAGTTCGTCGTAAATGGTCTTTTCGTAATCCTGCACCACGTCGACCGGGTGCAGCAGGCGCGCGTCAGCGGAGAATTTTTCCGCCGCGCGGGCGAGGATGAACAGCCATGCCAGATCCTGCGCGATGATCGGTTTCAGGCCCGGGCGAATGACCTTGACCACGACTTCTTCGCCACTTTTCAGCTGCGCCGCATGCACCTGCGCCACCGAGGCCGAGGCCAGCGGGGCAACGTCGAAACGGCTGAACACTTCGCTGATTTTCTTGCCCAGCTGTTCTTCGATCAGCTTGATCGACACTTGCGAATCGAACGGCGGCACGCGGTCCTGCAGCAGCATCAGCTCATCGGCGATGTCTTCCGGCAACAGGTCGCGGCGGGTCGAAAGAATCTGCCCGAACTTGATGAAGATCGGCCCCAGATCCTGCAACGCCAGACGCAAGCGCGCACCACGGTTGAGTTCCAGCGGCTTGCGCGGCAGCCAGCGCCACGGCAGCAAAAAGCGCACGGCCAGAAGGAACCAGGGCAGTGGCAGATCGAACAGCAGGTCATCGAGGCGGTAGCGGATCACGACGCGCTGGATGCGCAACAGACGGCGGACGGCAAGCAGCTTCATGCGTTATCGCTTGGGTCGAGGGATCGGGAAAGGCGCTCGAAACGCGCCTCGAGTCGTTCCAGATCAAGTTTGATCCGGTCCAGTTCGCTGAATCGCGCTTCCGCTTCGCGCTGCCCGACGAGGGTGCGCGATTCTTCGGCGAGGTATTCGGCAAGATTCTGGTTGAGGCTGGCAAATCCTTGTTGATACCAGCGCGCGCGGCTGCGCAGGTGACCACCGAGCAATTGCGTGGCGACCGGACCGAGCCAGCGCGAGAGTTCGTACTCCCAGTCCAGCTCAAGATCCTGCAGCACGCCGGCCAGCTCCAGCAACACACCGCTGTCGCCATCGAGCTCGACTTCGGGTGCGTGCAGCACCGCGGTCTTGTCTTTGCTCAGGGCCAGTTTCACCAGGCTTGAGGCCGGTGCACGCAACGTGCAATCGACATCCGCTGCCCACTGCGAGGCGAGCATCAAGCCTTCGTCGCTGGGCAGGATGAACAGTTGCAGCGCCGGGCTGCGGCAGTCAACGGCAATCACCTTGCCGGCCAAATGCGCCAGGCGCGGCAGCGCCGTGCTGTCGAGACGCAGCACCCGGTTGAGGCCGAGTTCGACGCTGGCGAGCAGCCCGGTAAGCAACATCAGGGCTTGATGCCGCGGTGCAGGGCGACGATGCCTGCGGTCATGTTGTGATAGGTCACGCGGTCGAAACCGGCCTCGACCATCATCGACTTCAGGGTTTCCTGATTCGGGTGCATGCGGATCGATTCGGCCAGGTAACGATAGCTTTCCGAATCGTTGGTGATCAGCTTGCCCATCAGCGGCATGAAGGCGAACGAGTAGGCGTCGTAGGCTTTCGACATCAGTGCGTTGGTCGGCTTGGAGAATTCCAGTACCAGCAGGCGTCCGCCGGGCTTGAGCACGCGCAGCATCGAACGCAACGCGTCCTCTTTGTGCGTCACGTTGCGCAGGCCGAAGGCGATGGTCACGCAGTCGAAATGGTTGTCCGGGAATGGCAGTTTTTCCGCGTCGGCCTGGACGAATTCGACGTTGCCGGCAACGCCCAGATCGAGCAGACGATCCCGGCCGACCTTGAGCATCGACTCGTTGATGTCGGCCAGCACGACCTGGCCGGTCGGGCCGACGAGGTTCGAGAACTTGCGGGTCAGGTCGCCGGTGCCACCAGCGATGTCGAGCACGCGGTTGCCGCTGCGCACGCCGGAAAGCTCGATCGCGAAACGCTTCCACAGACGGTGCATGCCGCCCGACAGAAGGTCGTTCATCAGGTCGTATTTCGCGGCTACGGAATGGAAAACCTCAGCGACTTTTTCCGCTTTCTGGCTTTCCGGAACGTTTTTGAAGCCGAAGTGAGTGGTGGGTTCGGCATCGCTGCCTTTGCGCTGATCAGTCATATCGCTGTCACCAAAAGAGAATGCGCGACATTCTAATCCCCAAGCCATGCTTTGTCTTGGAATGGCTAAAGGTAAGATGGGCAACCTTCGGGACGATTTGCCGCAGATGCGGTCAAGATTCAACGTCAGCCATTCAATCATCAGGAGTCATTCCATGGCCAAAATCAGTGTTGAGCGCGCCCACACCCTGGGCAAGGACGCCGCCCGCGAAAAGGCCGACAAACTGGCCAAAAAGCTCAACGAACAATACGGCCTTGAGCCGCAGTGGTCGGGCGACACCCTGAACCTCAAGCGCTCTGGCGTGAAAGGTGAAGTGCATGTGGCGGACGATTCGATCAGGGTCGACGTCGAACTGGGCCTGATGATGTCGGCCATGAGCGGCATGATCAAAGCCGAGATCGAGAAAGCCCTAGACAAAGCCCTGGCCTGAACAGCAAAAGATCGCAGCCTTCGGCAGCTCCTACATGGGAATGCGTACTCCTGTAGGAGCTGCCGAAGGCTGCGATCTTTTCATTCAGGCACCACCGATTCACATCAGTTGTTAGGGTGCCCTTTCTAATTTTTCTCCCTACTTTGTGCCTGAGCCCGACACTCGTCCGGCAGTTCCTCAAACCTTCTGCGCGTGAGGTGCACCATGGCCAAAGTCATTTTGAAGAAAAAAATCGACGCTTCGACTTCCACTCTGAGCGACGTCAAATCCTATGCCCGCAAGATCTGGCTGGCAGGCCTGGGCGCCTACACCAAGGTCGGCCAGGAGGGCAGCGAGTACTTTCAAGAACTCGTCGCCGCCGGTCAAACCGTTGAAAAGAAAGGCAAAAAAGCCGTCAGCGAAAAACTCCTCGCGGCCAACGCCGAGATCGACGACGCGGCCACTCAGGTCAGCTCGTTCAAGGGTCGCGTTGAAGTTCAGCTCGACAAGGTCGAGAAGGCCTTCGACAACCGTGTGGCCAGCGCCTTGAATCGGATCGGCATTCCGTCTAAACATGACGTTGAGGCACTCTCTGCTAAGCTCGATGAGCTGACGGCATTGCTCGAACGCGTCGCGCGAAAATCTTAAGGAGAACGGGATGGCTGGCAAAAAGAACACCGATAAAGAAAGCAGCTCGTGGGTCGGGAAGGTCGAGTCCTACTCCCGCAAAATCTGGCTGGCTGGTTTAGGCGTGTACTCGAAGATCGACACTGACGGCAGCAAACTCTTCGATGCATTGGTCAAAGACGGCGAGAAAGCCGAGAAGCTCACCAAGACTGCCGTCGGCAAGAAAGTCGAGGACTCGACCTCTTCGGCCAAGTCGCGCATCAGCGGCGTGAAAGACCGCGCCATGGGCAAGTGGGACGAGCTGGAAGGCGCTTTCGACAAGCGCCTGAACAGTGCGATTTCGCGCCTGGGTGTGCCGAGCCGCAATGAGGTGAAGGCGCTCAACGCCAAGGTCGACACGCTGACCAAACAGATCGAAAAACTCACCGGTCTGAAAGCTCAGCCTGTGGCGGCAAAAACCGCTGCGGCGAAACCTGCCACTAAAACTGCAGCGGCCAAACCTGCGGCGAAAACCGCAGCCAAGCCACTGGCCAAAGCGGCGGCAAAACCTGCAGCGAAGGCTGCGGCCAAAACGGCAGCCACCAAGCCTGCGGCCAAAGCGGCAGCCAAACCGGTTGCCGCCAAGGCCGCTGCCAAACCGGCAACCAAAGCGGCAGCAAAACCTGCGGCTAAAGCTGCAGCGAAACCAGCGGCCAAGCCAGCAGCGAAAACTGCTGCCGCCAAACCCGCTGCGAAGCCTGCGGCCAAACCGGCTGCGGCGAAAAAGCCAGCAGTGAAAAAACCGGCCGCGCCGAAAGCCGCTGCGCCGAAACCGGCCGCCGCACCATCGACTGCTCCAACAGCTCCGGCCAACGCGGCAAACTCCGCTGCGGCACCTACGGCAGCCGCTACTCCGACTGCAGCATCGACCCCGTCGACGCCATCCAGTCAGTCCTGATTTCAGGGCAAATCAAAAACGCCCGGCCTGTGAAGGTCGGGCGTTTTTTTGAAGATCAAAAGATCGCAGCCTTCGGCAGCTCCTACAGGGGAATGCATTCAAATGTAGGAGCTGCCGAAGGCTGCGATCTTTTGATTGTGGGTCAGTCGTGATCCTCAAGGTATTGCAGGGCCATTCGCTCTGTCGCCACCTTCACTGGCGGCAGCAAATGCGGCGCCACCAGCATCATGATCTGATAAACCACCAACCTGACCTCACCCTCACGATCCAGAATCCGCTGGTAATCCAGCGAGAACAGCAGCGTCATGGTCACCTGCTCGACCAATTGCCCCAAGGCCTGGGTATCGCTGACCAGTTGCCCCGAAGCCTTCAGTCGCGCCAGCAACGACGCCAGCGTGCGCTTCAGCGCATTGAGCAGATTGCGAATTCCCTTGGCCAGTTTCGGCAAGCGGCCGGCGAGGTTCGACAGGTCCTGGAACAGGAACCGGTATTGCGCCAGGCGCTCGACGATCAAATGCAGAAACAGCCAGTAATCCTCCGGTGCAAGCTCCACGTCCGGTGGCGGGTCGAGCAGGGGCGCGAGCTCGTGCTGGAAGCGTTCGAACAGGCCGAGAATCAGCGGTTCCTTACCGTGGAAGTGGTAGTAGAGGTTGCCTGGGCTGATCCCCATTTCGTTGGCCACCTCCATGGTGGAAACGTTCGGCTCACCCTTTTCGTTGAACAGTTGCAGTGCACATTCGAGGATCCGGTCGCGGGTTTTCATCCAGTCTTCTTAGAAAATTTCGGTTGAGCGTCAGCGCACATGCACATAGGTGCCGGGTGCCGCTTCCATCGGTGGATAGTTCGGATTACCCAGTGTTGTGCGGGTCTCGTTAAGGGCGCCGGAGCGCTGCGCGACCCATTCCAGCCACTGCGGCCACCAGCTGCCGTCGACGTGTCTGGCATCGTAGTACCAGGCGCGCGGGTCACTGCTCAGTTTGGCGTTTTCGACGTAGGCAGCTTTCGGGTTGCTCGGCGGGTTGAGGATGCTCTGCACGTGGCCGCTGTTGGACAGCACGAAACGTCGTTCGCCACCGAGCAGAAGGGTCGAGCGATACACCGCGTCCCATGGCGTGATGTGGTCGTTCATGCCGGCGACGCTGAAGCTGTCGACATTGACCTTCTGCAGATCGATCGGCGTACCGCACACTTCTAGACCGCCTGCGTGGATCAGCGGGTTGTGCTTGAAGAAGTCCAGCAGATCGCCGTGCAGCGCCGCCGGCAGGCGGGTGTTGTCATTGTTCCAGTAGAGAATGTCGAAAGCGGGCGGCTCCTTGCCCAGCAAGTAGTTGTTGACGAAATAGCTCCAGATCAAATCGTTGGGGCGCATCCAGGCGAAGACTTTGGCCATGTCGCGACCCTCGAGCACGCCTCGCTGATACGAGCGACGCTTGGCCGCTTCCAGTGTTTGCTCGTCGGCGAACAGCGTGGCCGGGGTTTCGATCTGGCTGTCGAGCAGACTGACCAGATACGTCGCGCTGGCGACCCGGCGCAGTTGCCGTTTGGCCTGCAAATGCCCTTGCAGGGCGGCGATGGTCAGGCCGCCGGCGCAGGCTCCCATCAGGTTGACTTCGCGGGTGCCGGTAATCGCCCGGCAGATGTTCATCGCTTCTTCGACCGCTTCGACGTAACTCGACAGGCCCCACTCGCGATGGCGCACATCAGGATTGCGCCAACTGATCATGAAGGTTTGCAGGCTGTTTTTCAGGGCGTACTGGACGAAGCTGTTCTGCGGGCTCAGATCGAAGATGTAGTACTTGTTGATTTGCGGTGGCACCACCAGCAGCGGTTTGGCGTACTGCTTTTCGCTCATCGATTTGTACTGGATCAGCTCGAACATTTCATTGCGAAACACCACCGATCCGCTGGTGGTCGCCACGGTTTTGCCGACCTCGAACGCCTGCTTGGTCACTTGCCGTGGCAGGCCGTCGTTGTGCAGCAGATCATCGAACAGATGGCTCAGGCCACGCACCAGACTCTGCCCGCCGGAATTGAACAACTCCTTGACCGCCAGCGGATTGAGCAGAGTGTTGGACGGCGCCACAGCGTCATTGAGCAGGGTGAAAGCGAAGTGCGCACGGGCACGATCTTCAGGGCTCATGTCGCCTTCATCGATCCAGCTCTTGACCTGTTTCTGCCAGGCCAGATAAGCCTGCAGGCTGCGTCGGTAGAACGGGTTGAGGCTCCACGCCGGATCGGCGAAGCGGCTGTCTTGCGGATTGGTCGGGTGCAGGGTTTCGCCGAGCAGTACGCGGCCCAACTGTCCGCCAAGCTTCAGCGCATGCTTTGCGCTGTGCAACGGATTGCGCAAGCCGTGGGCGGCGACGCTGCGCAGTGTCGACAGCAGGTCCCTGCCACGCAGACCGGCGATCGCACTCTGGGCGTTGATAAACACGGCGGGGCTGGGCACCACGCCCGTCGCTGGTTTTTCGCGCATGACTCAACACTCCTTCGTCTTCAGGGCAAAAACACACTCACCGAACCAGAACACCATAGACGCTGTTACCGGTTGCTGCCTGCGCGGCGTCCTGCCGCGCGCTTGATTTGGAAAGTGCTGCATAAAGCAGGCCGCCGCGATCAGCCGCCCAGCGGGGTCGGATGCGGGTGCATGACTGCGCGCAGACGCTCCTCTTCGAGAAACTTCATGATGATCGGCGCCACCGCTTCGGCGCGGGTAATCAGGAACAGATGGCCGTCATCGATGATGTGCAACTGCGCATTGGGAATGCGCCAGGCGAGCATGCGCATGTTGATCAGCGGGATCAGTGGGTCGTCATCGCCGGCCAGCACCAGCGTTGGCTGATGGATCTTGTGCAGCCAGTGGATGCTGGTCCAGCCGAGGCCTGCGAACAGCTGCCAGTAGTAGCCGAGCTTGCCCGCCGAGCGCACTTTCGCCGCATGGCTGGCCGCCAGCGTCGGGTCGCGGCGGAACGAGCCGCCGTAGATCATCGGCGCGATGCGGATCACATGGGATGGCTGGATGTAGCGGCGCGGGCTGGCCATCATCCACAGCACTTTCGGCTTGCCCGGGACCATCACCGCACCGGCCGCGGTCGCCGCCAGTACCAGTTTCTTGCAGCGCTCGGGGTAGTCGTAGGCAAACTGCTGCGCCAGGGCGCCGCCCCACGACACGCCGATCACATTGACCTGACCGTAGTCGAGATAGTCGAGCATCCGCGCCGTCAGTTTGGCCAGGCCGGGGAAGCGATACGGTCGGTTCGGCGTCGACGACCCGCCGACCCCGGGGACGTCGAAGGCGATCACTTCCAGATCCGGGTCGAGCGCCGCGACAAACGGGAACACCAGCTCCAGGTTGGCGCCGATGCCGTTGAAAATCAGCAGAGGCGTCAAATGAGGCTTGCCGGGACGCACCGCCGTGCGAAGGGTCTGGCCATCCAGATCGACGGTGCGGAATATGAACGGTTGCGGCATGCTTCAGGCCCTGTAGATTTCAAGTCCACCCGTATTCCTGTAGGAGCGGGCCTTGTGGTGAGGGGATTTATCCCCGTTGGGTTGCGAAGCGACCCCGAATCCTGAAACCGCGATTTGTCAGACTGATCGCGGCTAGTCGATTCACGACTGCTTCGCAGCCGAACGGGGATAAATCCCCTCGCCACAAGGCCCTCTCCCACAATGGGTGGTGTCAGTTACCGTTCGTGAACATAAGTGCCCGGCGAAGCCTCGCCTGCCGGGTACGCTTTGTTGCCCAGTTTCGTCGGGGCCTTTTTCAGGTTGCCCGAGCGCTCGGCCAGCCATGCCTGCCAGTACAGCCACCAGGAATCGGTGTGCTTGGTCGAGTTTTCCTGCCAGTCATCGGCAGTCGCTGCCATCTCTTCGCTGGTCATGTAACGCGATTTCGGGTTGCCCGGCGGGTTGAGGATGCTCTGGATATGGCCGCTGCTCGACAGCACGAATTCAACTTTGCCGCCGAACAGTTGCGCCGACTTGTAGCAGGACTTCCACGGCGTGATGTGATCGTTGGTGCCGGCCAGCGAGAAGATGTCGGCGGTGACCTGCTTGAGGTCGATCGGCGTGCCGCACACTTCCAGTGCATTGGGGCGGATCAGTGGATTGTTTTTGAACATCTCGATCAGGTCGCCGTGGAACGCGGCGGGCAGGCGGGTGGTGTCGTTGTTCCAGAACAGGATGTCGAACACCGGCGGCTCGTTGCCGAGCAGGTAGTTGTTGACCCAGTAGTTCCAGATCAGATCGTTGGGGCGCATCCAGGCGAAGACCTTGGCCATGTCTTTGCCTTCGAGCACGCCGGCCTGGTAGGAGTGGCGCTTGGCGGTCTCTAGGGTCTGCTCGTCGACGAACAGGGCGACATCGCTGTCCAGGGTGGTGTCGAGCACGCTGACCAGCAGGGTGAGGGCGTTGACCTTGTTCTCGCCGAGCGCGGCGTAGTGGCCGAGCAGGGCGGTACAGGTGATGCCGCCGGAACAGGCGCCGAGCATGTTCACATCTTTGCTGCCGGTGATCGCCGTGACCACGTCGACCGCTTCCTTCAGCGCTTCGATATACGTCGACAGGCCCCACTCGCGCTGGGCCTTGGTCGGGTTGCGCCAGCTGATGATGAAGGTCGGCACATTGTTGCGCAGGCAGAAGCGCGCCAGGCTTTTGTCCGGACTCAAGTCGAAAACGTAGAACTTGTTGATCTGCGGCGGCACTACCAGCAGCGGGCGCTCATGGACCTGCTCGGTGATCGGCCGGTACTGGATCAGCTCCAGCACATCATTGCGGAACACCACCGCGCCTTCGGTGACGCCGAGGCTCTTGCCGACTTCGAACGCGCCCATGTTGACCTGGCTCGGCATGCCGCCGTTGTGCACCAGATCCTTGGCCAGATGCGAGAGGCCATCGAGCAGGCTCTTGCCGCCGGTTTCGAAGAAGCGTTTGACCGCCGCCGGATTGGCCGCCGTATTGGTCGGCGCCATGGCTTCGGTCATCAGGTTGATGACGAAATGGCCGCGAGCGATGTCCTTGGCGGACAGGCTGCTGTCATCAATCCAGGCATGCAGTTCCTTGCGCCAGGCCAGGTAGGTTTGCAGATAACGTTTGTATAGCGGGTTCTGGCTCCACGCCGGGTCGGCAAAGCGGCGGTCATCACCGGCCGGTTGCAGCGCGGATTTCCCCAGCAGCACGTTCTTCAGTTCGAGGCCGAAATGGGTCACGTGCCTGACGCTGTGAATCGGTTGTCTGATGGCCTGTTTCAGCACCATTCGAGCAGAGGCCAGCAGATCCTTTCCGCGCAGCCCGACGACGGGGTTAAGCCCCAGAGTGTTTTCCGAGGCTTGGTACTTCAGGTCATCGTTATTCTTGTCACTCATCTACGACGCTCCATTGTCCTGAGACGAGTACCCGGTTTCACGCTGTCGCTTCCACAGCCAATGCCGGGTACTACTGCTCGGGTGACCGTTGATTCTGCATAGCTGCTTTACAGTCGTAGAGCACTGCAGGGAACTTGCCAGCTCCATTGGTTACCCGAGTTTAATTTTTTTCGCAAGCGGCCGATCCGGGGCCGTATGCGCGGAGCATTCAAACAGATGAAGTTAGAAAATGCCCTCTAAAGAGCGAGAGCCACGGCCTAGAGCATCAGCTTGACGAACGACTCGTTCGGATCCCGGGATTTTCCGGCAGCGCGCAGCTCGGCAAGATAATCGTCCCAGAGTTCGTTCTGGCGCTTGCCGAGTTCGTAGAGGTATTCCCAGGTGAACAGGCCGCTGTCGTGACCGTCGTCGAAGGTCAGTTTCAGTGCATAGTTGCCAGCCGGTTCCAGCTTGCTCAGACCCACGTTGAGCTTGCCGAATTGCAGGATCGGTTTGCCGTGGCCCTGGACCTCGGCGGAGGGGGAGTGCACGCGCAGAAACTCGGCGGGCAGGGTGAATTCCTCGCCGGACGCGTAAGTGAGCGTCAGTGTTTTCGAGGCTTTGTGCAGTTTGATGTCGGTGGGAATCATGAAAAACAGCCTTTAGCTGCAAGCTACAAGTTGCAAGCTTAACTCAGCTTGCCGCTTGTAGCTTGTAGCTTGCCGCTCTACAGAATGTAGCGGGACAGATCTTCGTTCTGCGCCAATTCGCCGAGGTGGCTGTTGACGTAGTCGGCGTCGATCAGAATCGCCTTGTCATCGTGGGCGCTGGCGAGGTCGCCGGCGCTGAACGACACCTCTTCGAGCAGACGCTCGAGCAAGGTGTGCAGGCGACGGGCACCGATGTTCTCGGTTTTCTCGTTGACCTGCCAGGCGATCTCCGCCAGACGCTTGATGCCCTCGGGCTGGAACTGGATGTTCAGGCCTTCGGTCTTCAGCAGCGCGCAGTATTGCTCGGTGAGCGAGGCGTGCGGTTCGCTGAGGATGCGTTCGAAGTCTTCCGGGCTCAGCGCCTTGAGCTCGACGCGGATCGGCAGACGACCTTGCAGCTCCGGCACCAGATCGCTTGGCTTGCTCAAGTGGAACGCGCCGGAGGCGATGAACAGGATGTGGTCGGTCTTGACCATGCCCAGTTTGGTATTGACGGTGCAGCCCTCGATCAGCGGCAGCAGGTCGCGCTGTACGCCTTCGCGGGAGACATCGGCGCCGCCGACATTGCCGCGCTTGGCGACCTTGTCGATCTCGTCGATGAAGACGATACCGTGCTGCTCGACCGCTTCCAGCGCCTTGGCCTTCAGCTCTTCTTCGTTGACCAGACGCCCGGCTTCTTCATCGCGCACCAGTTTCAGCGCTTCCTTGACCTTGAGCTTGCGCGACTTCTTCTTGCCCTTGCCCATGTTGGCAAACAGCGATTGCAGCTGGTTGGTCATCTCTTCCATGCCTGGCGGCGTGGCGATTTCGATGCCGGAGACTTCGGCGACTTCGATCTCGATTTCCTTGTCGTCCAGCTGGCCTTCGCGCAGGCGCTTGCGGAACAGCTGACGCGTATTGGAATCGGAGCTCGGCGCTTCTTCGTTGCTGAAACCCATGCGTGCCGGCGGCAGCAACGCGTCGAGGATGCGATCCTCGGCGGCGTCTTCGGCGCGGTGGCGTACGCGGGTCATTTCCTGTTCGCGGAGCATTTTGATCGCGGCATCGGCCAGATCACGGATGATCGACTCGACGTCACGGCCGACATAACCGACTTCGGTGAATTTGGTCGCTTCGACCTTGATGAACGGCGCATTGGCCAGTTTCGCCAGGCGACGGGCGATCTCGGTTTTACCGACACCGGTCGGGCCGATCATCAGGATGTTCTTCGGGGTCACCTCAACGCGCAGCTCTTCAGGCAGCTGCATGCGGCGCCAGCGGTTGCGCAGGGCAATCGCGACGGCGCGCTTGGCATCGTCCTGGCCGATGATGTGGCGGTTGAGTTCGTGGACGATTTCGCGGGGAGTCATGGACATAGTAATTGACGGTCCTCAAGCAGAAACAAGCCGTGGCACACGGGCCGCAACAGGCTTATTCAGCGAGATCCTGCTCCTCAATGGTCTGGGTGTGGTTGGTGAATACACAGATGTCGCCAGCGATGCCGAGAGCGGTTTCGACGATCTCGCGCGCCGACAGGTCGGTCTTTTTCAGCAGGGCGCTGGCGGCGGCTTGCGCGTAGGCGCCGCCGGAACCCATGGCGATCAGGCCATCTTCGGGTTCGACCACGTCACCGTTGCCGGTGATGATCAGCGAAGCATCCTTGTTGGCAACCGCGAGCATCGCTTCGAGGCGGCTCAGGGAGCGGTCGGTGCGCCATTCTTTGGCGAGTTCGACAGCGGCGCGGATCAGGTGACCCTGATGTTTTTCGAGCTGGCCTTCGAAACGTTCGAACAGGGTAAAGGCGTCGGCGGTGGCACCGGCGAAACCGGCGATGACCTGGCCGTGGTAAAGGCGACGGACCTTTTTGGCGTTGCCTTTCATCACGGTGTTGCCGAGAGAAACCTGGCCGTCGCCGCCCATGACGACTTTGCCGTGGCGGCGGACTGAAACGATGGTGGTCAAGGGAAGAGTCTCCACGCAGCGGGGCGAAAATGCCTTATGCCCATTCATATGGGGGTGCTGGAGGGGATTTCAACCGGCAGGGACGATGGGAGACGAATGGTGTGTGTGATGACTGTGGCGAGGGGATTTATCCCCGTTCGGCTGCGGAGCAGTCGCGAAACCATCATTTGCGGTATGCCTGCTGCACCGCAATGGCTGGTTTCAGGGCTGCTTCGCAGCCAAACGGGGGTAAATCCCCTCACCACAAAGTTTGAAGGTCACCTGCAAGTTGCAGCTGACCTCTGAGAGCCTTAGCGGCTCTGACGTTGTTGTAACAACAGGTTACTGAAGCCCGCACCAGCCAGTTGTTTCTGCGCCGTGGTCAGTTGTTCACGGTTGCTGAACGGCCCGACCAAGACGCGGTACCAGGTTTCATCCTTGACCGTGCCGGACTCCACCGCGACGGCTTGGCCGAGCAGAATGATCTGCGCACGCACCTTGTCAGCATCGGTTTCCTTGCGGAACGAACCGGCCTGGAGGAAGAACTTGGTCACTGGCGCGGCCTTGCTCACTGGCGGCGCTGGCGGCGGCGTGATACCCGCCAAGGCTGCCTGCGCCCGTGCGGTGTCGATCTTCGCCGCTTCGGCCGGGGTCACCGGCGTGGTCGGGATGGCCGGCACTTGCGGCGTCGGCAGGGTCTTCTCCGGTACCGCGTCCGGCGGCACGATCACTTCCGATTCCGGCAGCAAGGTGTAGAAGTCGTACTTCGGCTTCACCGGTTGCGTCGGGCTCGGCGGGGTCTTGTTGGCCTCGGCAATCTTCGACGCTTTCTGCTGTTGCTCGACCTTCTCGCGCTTGACCGTGTCGCTGCCCTTGCCCGGTTCCAGTTTCATCAGAAACACGATGAACGCGCCGACGGTCAGGCCGATGGCCATCCACAGCCAGCCCGGAATCGGTTGTTTCGCCGGGGCCTGATAGCGGCTGGCGCCGCGTTTGGGTGCAGGTTTTTTCTTGGCAGCCAACTTACATACGCTCCAGAGTTTCCAGACCCAACAGCTCCAGGCCTTGCTTGAGGGTGCGACCGGTCAGTGCGGCCAGACGCAGACGGCTCTGCATCTGCGCCGGGGTGTCGGCGGCGAGGATCGGGCAGTTCTCGTAGAAGCTGGAGAACAGGCCGGCGACGTCGTACAGGTAGGTGCAGAGAATGTGCGGCGTGCCTTTTTCAGCGACGTTGTTCAACACTTCGCCGAACTGCGCCAGCTTCGCCGCCAGCTCTTGCTCGTGCGCCGCTTCGAGGACGATCTGGCCGTCGACTTCGCTGAAGTCCTTGCCCAGTTTGCGGAACACACCGGCCACGCGGGTGTAGGCGTACAGCAGATACGGCGCGGTGTTGCCTTCGAAATTGAGCATCAGGTCGAAGTTGAAGCTGTAGTCGCTGGTGCGATGCTTGGACAGGTCGGCGTATTTCACCGCGCCGATGCCGACGACCTTGGCGATGTTGCGCAACTCGTCTTCGGCCAGGGTCGGGTTCTTCTCTTTCACCAGGTTGTAGGCGCGTTCCTGGGCTTCGGTGAGCAGATCGATCAGCTTCACGGTGCCGCCATCACGGGTCTTGAATGGACGGCCATCGGCGCCGTTCATGGTGCCGAAACCCATGTGTTCCATTTCCATCGGATGGGTGACGAAACCGGCCTTGCGCGCCACCGCGAAGACCTGCTGGAAGTGCAGGGCCTGACGCTGGTCGACGAAATACAGCGCGCGATCAGCCTTGAGCTTGCCGCTGCGGTAACGCACGGCGGCGAGGTCAGTGGTGGCGTACAGGTAACCGCCGTCGGCCTTGACGATGATCACCGGCAGCGGGTCGCCATCGGCGTTCTTGAACTCGTCGAGGAACACGCACTGGGCGCCGTTGCTCTCGACCAGCATGCCGGCAGCCTTGAGATCGTTGACCACATTGATCAGATCGTCGTTGTAGGCACTTTCGCCCATGACGTCGGCCATGGTCAGTTTGACGTTGAGCAGTTCGTAGATCTTCTGGCAGTGCGACAGCGAGATGTCCTTGAACTTGGTCCACAGTGCCAGGCATTCGGCATCGCCAGCCTGCAACTTGACCACCAGGCCACGGGCGCGGTCGGCGAATTCTTCGGACTCGTCGAAACGCTGCTTGGCCGCACGGTAGAAGTTTTCCAGGTCGGACAGCTCGTCGCTGGTGATCGGGTTTTCCTGCAGGTACGCCATCAGCATGCCGAACTGAGTGCCCCAGTCGCCGACGTGATTCTGGCGGATCACTTCGTCGCCGAGGAACTCAAGCACCCGGGCCACGCCGTCGCCGATGATGGTCGAGCGCAAGTGGCCGACGTGCATCTCTTTGGCCAGGTTCGGCGCCGACAGATCGACCACGGTGCGCTGCGCCGGGCCGGCCTTGCGCACGCCGACATGGGCGTCGGCCAGTGCGGCGTCGAGGCGCGAGGCCAGGGCCTGGGTGTTCTGGAAGAAATTGATGAAGCCCGGGCCGGCGATTTCGGCCTTGGTGACGTTCTCGTCAGCGGGCAGGGCGGCGATGATTTTCTCCGCCAGATCGCGCGGCTTCATGCCGGCAGGCTTGGCCAGCATCATGGCGATGTTGCTGG
Organism: Pseudomonas sp. AC083; assembly: GCF_979253165.1. Classification (NCBI taxonomy): domain Bacteria; kingdom Pseudomonadati; phylum Pseudomonadota; class Gammaproteobacteria; order Pseudomonadales; family Pseudomonadaceae; genus Pseudomonas; species Pseudomonas sp. AC083. The sequence continues at coordinate 115,363 of NZ_CEEDDH010000018.1, read as the reverse complement.
CGAAGTCGCCGTGGGTCTTGTCGCGGGCGTTCTCCACCTGGATCGCCGGCGTCAGGCCTTCAGGCAACACACCTTCGTTGACGAGTTGGGTGAGGGCTTGCTGGATCAGCTGGCGAATGGTGTCTTTCATGGTCTTCTCTTTCGACCGCAAGCGCGGCGGGCGCATCGATGCGCGGGTGGAAAAACTGGGCATTATCCGTTGCGAAGACGGGCTTGCCAACCTTAGCAGGCAGGATGTGGATATGTGGTGACATCAAAGTCAAAAGATCGCAGCCTTCGGCGGCTCCTACACAGGAATCGGCATTTATCTGTAGGAGCTGCCGAAGGCTCGGGCCGCGTTCGGACGATCTTTTGATCTTCAATACAAATCGACGGGATCAACATCCAGCGACCAGCGCACGGCCCGCCCGCTCGGCATCTGCTCCAGCACCAGCATCCAGCTGGCCAGCAACCGGTGCAACGGCGCCCGCGCGGTCGCCTGCAACAACAGCTGTGCGCGATAACGCCCGGCGCGGCGCTCCATCGGTGCCGGCACCGGCCCGAGCAGCTCGATGCCGCTCAGATTCAATTCGGCCAGCAGGCGTTCGGCCTCGCTGCACGCTTCATCGAGAAAGCCTTCCGCCTGCCCCGGCTTGTGCGCTTCGGCACGCAACAGTGCCAGATGGGCGAACGGCGGCAATCCGGCGGCGCGGCGTTCGCTCAGGGCTTGTTCGGCGAAGGCGAAATAACCCTGCTCGGTCAGTTGCACCAATAAAGGATGGTCGGCCAAATGCGTCTGGATGATCACCTTGCCCGGCTCTTCAGCCCGTCCGGCACGCCCGGCGACCTGGACGATCAGTTGCGCCATGCGCTCGCTGGCGCGGAAGTCGCCGGAAAACAGGCCGCCGTCGGCATCCAGAATCGACACCAGCGTCACCCGTGGGAAGTGGTGCCCTTTGGCCAACATCTGCGTGCCGACCAGAATGCACGGCTGGCCTTTCTGGATCGTCGCGAACAACTGATTCATCGCGTCCTTGCGCGAGGTGCTGTCGCGATCGACGCGCAGTACCGGGTAATCCGGGAACAGAATCGCCAGACGTTCTTCGGCGCGTTCGGTACCGGCGCCGACCGGGCGCAGATCGACCTTGCTGCACTTCGGACACTGGCGCGGCGTGCGCTCGACGTTGCCGCAGTGGTGACAGCGCAACTCGCCGTAACGTTGATGCACGGTCATGCGCGCATCGCAGCGCGAGCACTCGGACATCCAGCCGCAATCGTGGCAGAGCAGGGTCGGGGCAAAGCCGCGCCGGTTGAGGAACACCAGCACCTGCTGGCCGTTGGCGAGGGTCTGGCCGATGGCTTGCTGCATCGGTCCGGAAATACCGCTGTCGAGCGGACGGCTTTTCACGTCCAGACGCAGGAAGCGCGGTTGCTTGGCGCCGCCAGCGCGTTCGTTCAGACGCAGCAGGCCATAGCGACCGGTGTAAGCGTTATGCAGGCTCTCCAGCGACGGCGTGGCGGAGCCGAGCACGATCGGGATGTTTTCCTGCCGTGCGCGTACCAGCGCCAGATCGCGAGCGTGGTAGCGCAGACCTTCCTGCTGTTTATAGGAACCGTCGTGCTCTTCATCGATGATGATCAGCCCGGGATTTTTCATCGGGGTGAACAGGGCCGAACGGGTGCCGATAATAATGTCGGCCTCGCCATCACGGGCGGCGAGCCAGGCTTCCAGGCGTTCGCGATCATTTACCGCCGAGTGCAGCAGGGCGATGCGCGCGTTGAAGCGCTGTTCGAAACGCGCCAGGGTCTGCGGGCCGAGGTTGATTTCCGGGATCAGCACCAGTGCCTGTTTGCCGGCTTCGAGGGTCTCGCGAATCAGTTGCAGATAGACTTCGGTCTTGCCGCTGCCGGTGACGCCGGCCAACAGGAAGGCGTGATAACTGTCGAAGCCGGCGCGAATCGCTTGATACGCCGCGCGTTGTTCACTGTTGAGCGGCAGCTCCGGTTGCGCCAGCCAGTGTTCATGGCGAGCGCCGGGGGCGTGGCGGCGGATTTCGACCTGCACCAGCCCCTTGGCCAGCAGCAGATCGAGGCTGTCCTTGCTCAGCATCAGTTTGCTCAACAACTGATGGGCGACGCCGTGGGGGTGCTGGGCCAGCGTGGTCAGCGCCTCGCGCTGGCGTGGCGCACGGGCCACTCGCGGGTCGTCAACGCTGGCGCCGGGGGCGATCGACCAGAAGCGTTCCTGCCGGGCCTCGGCCAACTCGCCCTGACGCAGCAATACTGGCAAGGCCCAGTTCAAGGTGTCGCCGAGGCTGTGCTGGTAATACTGCGCGGTCCACAGGCACAGCTTGAACAGCGCTGGCGGCAGTGGCGAAGTCGTGTCGAGCAGGGCCAGCGCCGGCTTGAGCTTGTCCGCCGGTACTTCGCTGATGTCGGTGACCTCGACCAGAATGCCGATCATCTCGCGCCGACCGAACGGCACCCGCAGGCGCATGCCCGGCTGCAATTGCTCGCGCCGCACCCCGGCCGGCGCCCGGTAATCGAACAGGCGGCGCAGAGGCGAAGGCAGGGCAAGGCGCAGAATGGCGTCGGGCACGCGGGAGGATCTCTATAAACGCAAAAGAAGGGTTGAACGCAGATCAATTCTGGGAGCGAGCTTGCTCGCGAAGGCGGTGTATCAGACGCTTGGACATTGACTGACACAACGCATTCGCGAGCAAGCTCGCTCCCACAGGGGAATGCGTTCAAGGTCGGGAGCCTAGCAGACGGTCGGTCTCGGTGACAGCTTGCGCGATTGAAAAGGTCTGGTAGAATCCGCGGCCTAATTACGTGCGGTATTCAACAATAGTGTTGGGTGGCGGCACGCTAGCCTGAGGAAGACACCATGAAAGCCGAAATCCATCCGAACTACCCGGAAATCGCTGTTACCTGCAGCTGCGGTAACAAGTTCGAAACTCGTTCGACCTACGGCAAAGCCCTGGCGATCGACGTTTGCAACGAATGCCACCCGTTCTACACCGGTAAGCAGAAGACTCTGGACACCGGCGGCCGTGTGCAGAAGTTCGCAGACCGTTTCGCTACTTTCGGCGTCGGCAAAAAAGCCTGAGGCTGATCATTTTGGAAGGTCGCTTCGACTTCTCCAGACTGATGAAAAAGGCGTCCCTTACGGGCGCCTTTTTTGTGTCTGCGATTTGGCTGTCCGCCGCCCAGGCGTTCTGCCCGACACCCGCAGGGCTGACCAGCGTTTCCGTGCAGCGGGTGGTCGATGGCGACACTCTGCGCCTGAGCGATGGCCGCAGCGTGCGCATGATCGGCCTCAATACGCCGGAGCTGGGCAAGCAGGGCCGCAGCGACGAGCCCTTCGCCGTGGCGGCGCGCAAACGCCTGCAAGCGCTGGTCGATGACAGCGGCGGCCGGGTCGGTCTGCGGCCCGGCAAGCAGGCGAAAGACCATTACGGGCGTACGCTGGCGCATGTTTACAGTGTCAGCGGTGCCAATCTCGAAGCGCAGATGCTTGCCGCTGGCCTGGGTTTTCAGGTCGCGGTGGCCCCGAACGTCGATCTGGTCGCCTGCCAACAGGCCGCCGAACGCAGCGCGCGACAGGCCGGACTTGGTCTCTGGCGGCAATCGCCGGTCCAGAAAGCGCAGCAGATCCAGCGTTCGGGCTTTGCCGTAGTCAGCGGTAGGGTGAGCAAGGTGCAGCGCAATCGCGGCGGAATCTGGATCGAGTTGCAGGACACGCTTGTATTGCGGGTTGCACCCAATCTGCTCGGACAATTTGACAGTGCTGGTTTGCAAGCATTGAAAGGCAGGCAGATCGAGGCGCGTGGCTGGGTGGTTGACCGATCCCGGCGCGGTGGTCTGCAAAAAGGTCAGGCGCGCTGGTTGCTGCCGTTGACCGATCCTTCGATGCTGCACGTACCGCGCTGAAGAAAAATTGTAGACATTTTTCTGATTGATTGTGAACAGTCCAGCCCTTGTGTGCCGTGGCTCTTGGCCCAAAGTCGTAGGGCAGGGCGCTTGACAGCGGTGACTGCCCAGTCTTGTGGGGACTTTGCGAGGCGCGTATCCTCGCTGACCAGTCTGTCCAACAGTAAAAAAGCGGAATGCCAAAATGTCTGATCTGAAAACTGCCGCTCTCGAATACCACGCCAATCCTCGTCCGGGGAAGCTGAGTGTCGAGCTCACCAAGGCCACTGCAACCGCCCGCGACCTGTCGCTGGCCTACAGCCCCGGCGTAGCTGAACCAGTGCGCGAGATCGCTCGCGATCCTGAACTGGCCTACAAATACACCGGCAAGGGCAACCTGGTGGCAGTCATTTCCGACGGCACCGCGATCCTGGGTCTGGGCAACCTCGGCCCACTGGCTTCCAAGCCTGTAATGGAAGGCAAGGGCGTACTGTTCAAGCGTTTCGCCGGCATCGACGTATTCGACATCGAAGTCGACTCCGAAAGCCCGCAGGCCTTCATCGACACCGTCAAGCGCATCTCCATCACCTTCGGTGGCATCAACCTGGAAGACATCAAGGCGCCTGAGTGCTTTGAGATCGAACGCGCTCTGATCGAGCAGTGCGATATTCCGGTGTTCCACGATGACCAGCACGGCACCGCGATCGTGACCGCTGCCGGTATGATCAACGCCCTGGAAATCGCGGGCAAAACCCTGCCGGAAGCGAAGATTGTCTGCCTCGGTGCCGGTGCTGCCGCCATCTCCTGCATGAAACTGCTGGTGAGCATGGGCGCTCGCATCGAAAACATCTTCATGGTTGACCGTACCGGCGTGATCCACTCCGGCCGTGACGACCTGAACCAGTACAAAGCCGTGTTCGCCCACGCTACCGAGAAGCGCACCCTGGCAGACGCACTGGCAGGCGCTGACGTATTCGTCGGTCTGTCCGGTCCGAACCTGCTGAGCGCCGAAGGCCTGCTGTCGATGGCGGCCAACCCGATCGTCTTCGCCTGCTCCAACCCGGATCCGGAAATCTCCCCGGAACTGGCGCACGCCACCCGTAGCGACGTGATCATGGCCACCGGCCGTTCGGACTACCCGAACCAGGTCAACAACGTGCTGGGCTTCCCGTTCATCTTCCGTGGTGCCCTGGACGTTCGCGCCAAGCGCATCAACGAAGAAATGAAAGTCGCCGCCGCCAACGCCCTGCGCGAACTGGCCAAACTGCCGGTTCCACAGGACGTGTGCGATGCCTACGGCGGTGCTCCGCTGGAATTCGGCCGTGAGTACATCATTCCGAAACCAATGGACAAGCGGCTGATCACCCTGATCTCCGACGCCGTGGCCAAGGCCGCGATCGAGACCGGCGTGGCCACCCTGCCGTATCCGAAGAACTACCCGCTGAAAAGCGTGGATGACGTGTTCAACGGTTAAAAGCAGCCGCCCATAAAAAAACCCAGCCTGGTGCTGGGTTTTTTTATGGGCTACAAGCTACAAGCTACAAGCTACAAGCTACAAGCTACAAGCTACAAGCTACAAGCGTGCATCGTTCGCGCTTTTGCTTGCCGCTTGTAGCTTGGCGCTTGCAGCTGCTCCCTAGAACAGATCGATCGGCGCCTGCTCATCCGCCGGCAGCGGACTGCCAGGCACAACGCCGTTGCCCAGCTCGTTCACCGATGGCGGCGTGTCTTCGGCCTTGAACAGTTCGAAGTACGCCCCCGGTGTGCTCGGTGTCGCTGCACGGCCACTGACCGGATCCACCCGCAGGCTGAGCAGACCTTCCGGCTCAGGCTGCACATGCGGCGGCTTGTCTTTCAGCGCGGCCGACATGTAATTCATCCAGATCGGCAGCGCCACGGTGCCACCGAACTCACGGCGTCCGAGGCTTTCCGGCTGGTCGAAACCGGTCCACACGGTGGTTACGTAATCAGCGTTGTAACCGGAGAACCAGGCATCTTTCGATTCGTTGGTGGTACCGGTCTTGCCGGCGATGTCACTGCGGCCCATGGCCAGTGCACGGCGGCCGGTGCCGAGTTTGATTACGTCCTGCAGCATGCTGTTGAGGATGTAGGTGGTACGTCCATCGACAATCCGCTCGGCCACGGCCGGCGCTTGCGGCACTGCCGGATTGCCCGACGCTTCACCGGCAACCGGAGCGGCATTGACCGTGAACGACTCGGTAGCCGGCGCAGCGATACCGTCGGTCGCCGCACCACCCTGTGGCACGGTCGGCGGGTTGGCGACGAACAGCGTGTCGCCGTTACGGCTTTCGATCCTGTCGATGATGTACGGGGTGATCTTGTAGCCGCCGTTGGCAAAGGTGCTCCAGCCAGTGGCGATTTCCATCGGCGTCAGCGTTGCGGTGCCGAGTGCCAGCGACAGGTTCGGCGGCAGGTCCTGCTTGTTGAAGCCGAAGCGGGTGATGTAGTCGATGGTCTTGCCCACACCCATGGCCTGCAACAGGCGGATCGACACCAGGTTGCGCGACTTGTACAGCGCTTCACGCAGGCGGATCGGGCCGAGGAAGGTGTTGGTGTCGTTCTTCGGTCGCCAGACCTTGTCCAGGTACTCGTCGACGAACACGATCGGCGCATCGTTGACCAGGCTGGCAGCGGTGTAGCCGTTATCCAGCGCGGCGCTGTAAACGAATGGCTTGAAGCTCGAACCCGGCTGACGCTTGGCCTGCATGGCGCGGTTGTAGTTGCTCTGCTCGAAAGCGAAGCCACCCACCAGCGAACGGATCGCGCCGTTCTGCGGATCCAGCGACACCAGTGCGCCCTGAGCCTGCGGAATCTGACTGAATTTCAGTGAATTGTCGGTCTGGCGCTGCACGCGGATCAGATCACCGACCTGCGCGACATCCGACGGCTGGCGCGGGTTGGCGCCCATGCTGTTGGTATTGAGGAACGGTCGCGCCCATTTCATCGTGTCCCAGGCAACGTGCTCTTCACCGGTGCGGGTCAGCACTTGCAGGCCGGTTTTATCGACTTGGGTAACGATCGCAGGTTCGAGACTGCTGATGGTGCGCTGCTTGGTCAGTTCGCTGGCCCACGCTTCGCGGGTCTTGCCCGGCAGGCGCGACTCGGGGCCACGGTAGCCGTGGCGCTGGTCGTAAGTCATCAAGCCTTCGTGCAGTGCGGTGTTGGCCATTTCCTGCAGATTGCTTGGCACTGTGGTGGTGACGCGGAAGCCTTCGGTGTAGGCCTCGCTGCCATAACGACCGACCATTTCGGCACGGGCCATTTCGGCGATGTACGGTGCGTTCACTTCCGGGGTCGGCACGTGGTAGCTGGCGTTCAGCGGCTCGTTGATCGCCGCGGTGTAGTCGGCTTCGCTGATCTTGCCCAACTTGTACATGCGCCCGAGGATCCAGTCGCGGCGTTCTTTGCTGCGTGCCGGGTTGGCCAGCGGGTTGAAGCGCGACGGAGCCTTTGGCAGACCGGCGATCATCGCCATCTGCGCGAGGCTGATGTCACGGATCGATTTGCCGTAATACACCTGCGCCGCCGCCTCGATGCCGTAGGCGCGGTTACCCAGGTAGATCTTGTTGACGTACAGCTCAAGGATCTCGTCCTTGGTCAGCTGTCGTTCGATCTGCAGGGCCAGGAGAATTTCTGTGGTTTTGCGCGAAAAGCTGCGCTCGCTGGTGAGGAAGAAGTTCTTCGCCACCTGCATGGTGATGGTGCTGCCGCCGGACTGAATGTGCCCACTCTTGACCAATTGCGTTGCCGCACGCATCAGGCTGCTCGGGTCGACGCCATAGTGATTGGCAAAATTGTCGTCTTCAGCACTTAGTAACGCATTGATGAAATTGGGCGGAATGTCGGCGAAACGGATCGGCGTACGGCGCATTTCGCCAAATTCTGCGATCAACTTGTTGTCGCTGCTGTAGACGCGCAGAGGAATCTGCAACTGAATGCTTCTCAGCGCCTCCACAGACGGCAAACCCGGACTAAGGTAAAGAAAGGCGCCGCTGAGACTTAAGAGCAGTCCGCAGAAAACGGCGACGATGGACCAACCGAAAAATTTCAGCAGACGAATCAAGGCTTTTGGACATCCAGGGCAAAGAATGAATTTGGCACGGGGCTGCGGTTACACACAGAGCCATCCGCGCGGGCAGTAAAAAGCGGAGAAAATCGCTGGGCATTATAAGCACTTTTCCGTCGGAGGGGTCATTGGCGCTTCTGTCAAGACGGGGGTGAAGGAACGCAATGCGTATTACAGAGTCCGTAACTCACGGAAAGTCATAGGGAATTGGTAGTGCTGGGACTCTTCAATAAAAAGACCAATGCGTTACTGGGGATCGACATCAGCTCCACGTCGGTGAAGCTGCTGGAACTGAGCCGTCAGGGCGAGCGCTACCGGGTCGAGGCCTATGCGGTGGAGCCGTTGCCTGCGAACGCTGTGGTCGAAAAGAACATCGCCGAACTCGAGGGCGTTGGCCAGGCACTGAGCCGCCTGCTGGTCAAGGCGCGTACCGGGGTCAAGAGCGTGGCGGTGGCAGTCGCGGGTTCGGCGGTGATCACCAAGGTCATCGAGATGGACGCCGGGCTGTCCGACGACGAACTGGAAAACCAGCTCAAGATCGAGGCCGACCAATACATTCCCTATCCGCTGGACGAAGTCGCCATCGACTTTGAAGTCCAGGGCGTCTCGCCGCGCAACCCGGAACGGGTCAACGTGCTGCTTGCCGCCTGTCGCAAGGAAAACGTCGAGGTGCGTGAAGCGGCGCTGGCGCTCGCCGGCCTGACCGCGCGGGTGGTGGATGTCGAGGCCTACGCGCTGGAGCGCTCGTTCGGCCTGCTGGCGACGCATCTGGCGGCCTCACAGGAGCGCCTGACCGTGGCGGTGGTCGACATTGGCGCGACCATGACCACTCTCAGCGTCCTGCACAACGGCAAGATCATCTATACCCGCGAGCAATTGTTTGGCGGGCGCCAGCTCACCGAAGAGATCCAGCGCCGCTACGGCCTCACGGTCGAACAGGCAGGCCTGGCGAAAAAACAGGGCGGGCTGCCTGACGATTACGTCAGCGAGGTCCTGCAGCCATTTCGCGAGGCGCTGGTGCAGCAAGTCTCGCGCTCGCTGCAGTTCTTCTTCGCCTCCGGCCAGTACAACGCGGTCGACCATATCCTGCTCGCCGGCGGCACCGCCTCGGTGCCCGGCCTGGACCGTCTGATCGAACAGCGTCTGGACACGCCGACGCAGGTCGCCAACCCGTTCGCCGACATGGCTTTAGGCAGCAAGGTCAATGCTGGGGCGCTGGCCAGTGATGCGCCAGCCTTGATGATTGCCTGCGGGCTCGCGCTCAGGAGTTTCGACTGATGGCGCGGATCAACCTTCTCCCCTGGCGCGAGGAGCGCCGCGAAGAACGGCGCAAACGCTTTCTGCTGGTGCTGATCGGCGTGCTGGCCGGCTCTATCGGCGCGGTGCTGATTGCCGACCAGATCATCACCGCAGCCATCGATCGGCAAATGGCGCGCAACGATTACATCGGCAAACAGATCGCCGTGGTCGACGAACGCATCAAGCAGATCAGCGAGCTCAAGGCGCGCCGCCAGCAACTGGTCGAGCGCATGCGCATCATCCAGGACCTGCAGGGCAACCGGCAGATCAGCGGGCGAATCTTCGATCAGTTGGCGCGCACGTTGCCGGACGGCGTGTATTTCACCGATGTGAAAATGGCCGGCAAGACCTTGTCCATCAGTGGCGCGGCGGAGTCGAACAACCGGGTCTCCGAGCTGATGCGCAATCTCGACGCGTCCGACTGGTTCGACGCGCCGAGCCTGAATGAGGTCAAGGCCACCAGCGCCGATCAGGTAGAGCAGGCCAACATCTTCCAGCTGACCGTTCGTCAGACCCAGCCCAAGGTTGTGGAGGACGAGCAATGAACGCCTCCGAGTGGCTGCAAAGCCTGCGCAACATCGATTTCAACGACCTCGATACCAGCAACATCGGTTCCTGGCCGCCGGCCGTGAAAACCCTGTGCGGTGCGCTGGTGATGGTGTTGATCCTCGCGCTTGGCTATTACTTCTTCATCAGCGACATGGAAAATCAGCTCGACCTCAAGCGCGAAGAAGAAATCACCCTCAAGGAACAATTCGCCAGCAAGGCGCGGCTGTCGGCGAACCTTGAGCTGTATACCCAGCAAATGAAGGAAATGGAAAACACCTTCGGCGTGCTGCTGCGGCAATTGCCCAGCGACACCGAAGTGCCGGGCCTGCTCGAAGACATCACCCGCACCGGTCTGGGCAGCGGCCTGGAATTCGAAGAGATCAAACTGCTGCCGGAAGTGACCCAGCCGTTCTACATCGAACTGCCGATCCAGATCACCGTGACCGGCGCCTATCACGACCTCGCGACCTTCGTCAGCGGCGTCGCCGGCCTGCCGCGAATTGTCACTCTGCACGATTTCGAACTGGCGCCGGCCAATCCCGAGGGCGGGACGAAGCTGCGCATGAGCATTCTTGCCAAGACGTACCGCTATAACGACAAGGGGCTGGAGAAATGACCCCGATTCGTTATCTCGTCCTGCCCGTGGTGCTGGCGTTGAGCGGTTGCGGTGGCGGTGATGATTTCAGCGACCTCGACGCTTACCTCAACGAAGTGCGCCTGCGTCCGGCGGGCAAGATTGAACCAACGCCGACATTCCGGTCTTACCCCACATTCACATACAGCGCCGCCAACCTGCGCAGTCCGTTTTCACGGCAGGCGCGGGTCGATCTGGCCGGGCAGAAGCACGGCTCGCGCAACGTCAAACCCGACCCCAACCGGGTCAAGCAATATCTTGAAGGATTCAATATCGAGCAGTTCGAAATGGTCGGCACGATCGCCAATGCCTCGGGCTCGTTTGCGCTGTTGCGCGGCGCAGGCGGGGTGCATCGCCTGAAGGTCGGCGACTACCTGGGCCGCAACGACGGCCGCATCGTCGCCATCAGCGCCACCCAGGTCGATGTCGTCGAGATCGTGCCCGACGGCGCCGGCGCCTGGCTGGAGCGGCCGCGCACCATTCCTTTGAAAGAGCACTCATAGTGGAAGTCGAACAATGAACAGGATTTTCTCCACCCTCGGTTTTTCGCTATGGATAGCGCTGGTGTCACCGATGGTAATGGCGGCCAGTCTGAAAGCGCTGGATGTTGCCGCGCTGCCGGGTGACCGCGTCGAACTGAAGCTGTCGTTCGACGGCCCGCCACCACAGCCCAAGGGCTACACAACCGAGTCGCCGGCGCGCATTGCACTGGATCTGCCGGGCGTGACCAGCCAGTTGGCCAACAGGAATCTTGATCTGGGCAGCGGCAACGCGCGCACGGCCACGGTGGCCGAAGCCAAGGATCGCACGCGGCTGATTGTCAGCCTGACGCAATTGGCGCCGTACAGCACGCGGGTCGAGGGCAATAATCTGTTTGTGGTGGTCGGTCAGGGCGCTTCCGCGACTGCGCCGCGCCCGGCTGCCGTTGCACCGCGTGCCGCCACGGCCGCTGCGGCACCTGCCAGACCAGCCGCGCAACGAAGCAGGGCGATCCGCGGCGTCGATTTCCAGCGCGGCACCGAGGGCGAGGGCAACGTGGTCATCGACCTCTCCGATCCGACCATCGCCCCGGATATTCAGGAGCACGATGGCAAGATCATCCTCAGCTTCGCCCGCACGCAATTGCCGGAAAAACTGCGCGTGCGCCTGGATGTCAAGGACTTCGCTACGCCGGTGCAGTTCGTCAACGCAGCGCTCACCGGCGATCGCACCGTGATCAGTGTCGAGCCCAGCGGCACCTTCGACTACTCAACGTTTCAGACCGATAACAAGCTCACCGTGAGCGTTCGGCCGATGAGCATCGACGACCTGCAAAAGCGCAACGCCGACCGTCAGGCCTATGTCGGCGACAAGCTGTCACTGAATTTTCAGGACATCGACGTGCGTTCGGTACTGCAACTGATCGCGGACTTCACCAATCTCAATCTGGTAGCGAGCGATACGGTGCAGGGCGGTATCACCTTGCGCCTGCAAAACGTGCCGTGGGATCAGGCACTGGATCTGGTGCTGAAAACCAAGGGGCTGGACAAGCGCAAGATCGGCAACGTGCTGCTGGTCGCGCCGGCCGATGAAATTGCCGCTCGCGAGCGTCAGGAACTGGAATCGCAGAAGCAGATCGCCGAGCTGGCGCCCCTGCGTCGCGAGCTGCTGCAAGTCAATTACGCCAAGGCGGCGGACATCGCCAAGCTGTTCCAGTCGGTGACCAGTGCCGAGGCCAAGGTCGACGAGCGCGGTTCGATTACCGTCGATGAGCGAACCAACAACATCATTGCCTACCAGACCCAGGATCGCCTCGACGAACTCCGGCGGATCGTCGCGCAGCTGGATATTCCGGTGCGCCAGGTGATGATCGAGGCGCGCATCGTTGAGGCCAACGTCGATTACGACAAGAGCCTGGGCGTGCGCTGGGGCGGTTCAGTGCAGAACAAGGGCAACTGGAACGCCTCCGGGGTCAACGGTTCGTCGAGCACCATCGGTACGCCGGGCAGCACCGGCACCAACTCGCCGTTCGTCGACATGGGCACGGTCAATAACACTTCGGGGATCGGAATCGCATTCATCACCGACAACGTGCTGCTGGATCTCGAACTGACGGCGATGGAAAAGACCGGCAACGGCGAAATCGTCTCGCAGCCGAAGGTGGTCACCTCGGACAAGGAAACCGCGAAGATCCTCAAAGGCACCGAGATTCCCTATCAGGAGGCCAGCTCCAGCGGCGCGACCTCGGTGTCGTTCAAAGAGGCCTCGCTGTCGCTGGAAGTTACTCCGCAGATCACCCCGGACAACCGCATCATCATGGAGGTCAAGGTCACAAAGGATGAGCCGGACTACCTGAACAAAGTGCAGGATGTGCCGCCAATCAAGAAAAACGAGGTCAACGCCAAAGTGCTGGTAAATGACGGCGAGACCATCGTAATCGGCGGTGTTTTTTCAAATACTCAAAGCAAGGTCGTAGATAAGGTGCCATTTCTTGGCGATGTGCCGTATCTTGGCCGCCTTTTCCGGCGTGATGTGGTTTCGGAGAAAAAATCCGAGCTGCTGGTATTTCTCACTCCGCGTATCATGAATAACCAGGCGATTGCTGTGAGTCGTTGATTCTGTGCGAAATTTGATACTTGTAGGACCGATGGGTGCTGGCAAAAGCACCATCGGCCGATTGCTGGCCAAAGAGCTGCGCCTGCCGTTCAAGGATTCCGACAAGGAAATTGAGCTGCGCACGGGTGCCAATATCCCATGGATCTTCGACAAGGAAGGCGAGCCCGGCTTTCGTGACCGTGAGCAGGCGATGATCGCCGAGCTGTGCGCGTTCGATGGCGTGGTGCTGGCGACCGGCGGCGGCGCGGTGATGCGTGATGCCAATCGCAAGGCCCTGCATGACGGCGGGCGCGTGGTGTATCTGCACGCCTCCGTCGAGCAACAGGTCGGCCGCACCTCCCGCGATCGCAATCGGCCGCTGCTGCGTACCGCCGATCCGGCGAAAACCCTGCGCGACCTGCTCGAGATCCGTGACCCGCTGTATCGGGAAATTGCCGATCTGGTGGTGGAAACCGACGAGCGGCCGCCACGCATGGTGGTGCTCGACATTCTCGACCGCCTCGCGCAGTTGCCGCCCCGTTAAAGCATCGTCCGAAATGCGCTATCCTCGGCGTCTTGTCAGCGTCCGCCGAGGGTGTGGCGGATGCCGGGCGAGCGGCGTCATACCGCTACAGGCCGCAGAACACCAATAATTTCAGGGCAGGACGCCTGCTTCCATCTTCACTGTGGGGACACATGCAGACACTCAAGGTCGATCTAGGCGAGCGCAGCTACCCGATTCATATTGGCGAAGGTCTGTTGGATCAGCCGGAACTGCTGGCGCCGCATATCCACGGGCGGCAGGTGGCAATCATCTCCAACGAAACCGTCGCGCCGCTCTATCTCGAACGTCTGACCCGCAGCCTGTCTCAGTTCTCGGTGATCTCGGTGGTGTTGCCCGACGGTGAAGCCTTCAAGAACTGGGAAACCCTGCAACTGATTTTCGACGGTCTGCTGACCGCCCGTCACGACCGCCGTACCACCGTGATCGCCTTGGGCGGCGGGGTGATCGGCGACATGGCCGGGTTCGCTGCCGCCTGCTATCAGCGCGGTGTCGATTTCATCCAGATTCCTACCACGCTGTTGTCGCAGGTCGATTCCTCAGTCGGCGGCAAGACCGGCATCAACCATCCGCTGGGCAAGAACATGGTCGGCGCGTTCTATCAGCCGAACGTCGTGCTGATCGACACCGCATCGCTGAAAACCCTGCCCCAGCGCGAGTTGTCGGCGGGCCTGGCGGAAGTCATCAAGTACGGCCTGATCTGCGATGAGCCGTTCCTGACCTGGCTGGAAGAAAACGTCGACGCCCTGCGCGCGCTGGACCAGACCGCGCTGACCTATGCGATCGAGCGTTCCTGCGCGGCCAAGGCTGCGGTGGTCGGTGCCGATGAAAAGGAAACCGGCGTGCGCGCCACGCTCAACCTCGGCCATACCTTCGGCCACGCCATCGAAACCCACATGGGCTATGGTGTCTGGCTGCATGGCGAAGCGGTGGCGGCGGGTACCGTGATGGCGCTGGAAATGTCCGCGCGTCTGGGCTGGATCAGCGACCAGGAGCGTGATCGCGGCATTCGTCTGTTCCAGCGTGCCGGCCTGCCGGTCATTCCGCCTGAAGAGATGCACGAAGCCGATTTTCTCCAACACATGGCAATTGATAAAAAAGTGATCGACGGTCGTCTGCGCCTGGTGCTGCTGCGCCGGATGGGCGAAGCGGTAGTGACCGACGATTATCCGAAAGAGGTTCTACAGGCCACGCTGGGAGCGGATTACCGCGCCCTGGCTCAGCTTAAAGGTTAAAACGATTCCGATGACTAGTTTGCATGCCGACGAGGCGTTTCTCGGCCATTTCCAGTTAAGTCACGACCCGTTCGCGCCACGGGTGCCGGGCTTCAAGTTCTTCCCGGCCCAGCGCAAACCGGTGCTGGGCCAACTGCATCACCTGGCGCGTTACAGCCAGTTGCTGCTGGTGGTCACCGGCCCGCAGGGCAGCGGCAAGACGCTGCTGCGGCAGGCGCTGGTGGCCAGCACCAACAAGCAGTCGGTGCAAAGCGTGGTGGTTTCCGCCCGTGGCGCCGGTGATGCGGCCGGCGTGCTGCGCCAGGTGGCGCAGGCGCTGGATGTCGCTCAGGCCGAAGTCGGTGCGATTCTCGAGCAGGTGGTGCAGCTGGGTCTGACCGGGCAGGAAGTGTATCTGCTGGTGGATGATGCCGAGCAGCTCGACGAGTCCGCGCTGGAAGCGTTGATGGCGCTTGGCGCCGGCACGCCGGAAGGTCGTCCGCATGTGTTCCTGTTCGGCGAGTCGTCGCTGATCGCTCAGCTCGAGGCTTTGCAGCTCGAAGAAGAGCGTTTCCACGTTATCGAATTGCAGCCGTACACCGAAGAAGAGACCCGCGAATATCTCGACCAGCGGCTGGAAGGCGCGGGCCGGGGTGTCGAACTTTTCACCGCAGATCAGATCTCTGATATTCACGAAAGCTCCGAGGGCTGGCCGGGCAACATCAACCAGGTCGCTCGCGATGCACTGATCGAAGTCATGATTGCCAGCCGCTCCGCGGTCAAGCGTCCAAGTATGGGGTTCAACATGCCGAAGAAACACGTATTGGCGATTTCCGCCGTCGTTGTGGTCGCGGTTGCCGCCGCCTGGCTGATGCCGGGTCGCAGCAAGGCACCGACCACCGGTGCTCCGGCCAATGAACAGGCGCAACTGCCATTGGGTCAGGGCGCAGCGAATGGCGCCAACCCGTCCGTCGAATTCGCCGGCAACACCCAGCCGATGCCGCTGCCATTGGTCGGCAACTCGCAGCCGGTCATGCGTGGCCCGCTGGCAGAAGCCGCCGGTGGCATCACCGAAGGCGACGACGGCGTGCCGCTGGAAGGCTCCAGCGATACGCCGCCGACCGTAACCACCTCCGCGCCGCCTGCTGGCGTTCCGGCCGGTCCTGCGCCGACACCGGTTCCGACCCCTGCCCCCAAACCGGCACCAACCCCGGCACCGACGCAGATCGCCACAGCCAAGCCCGCTCCGGCCACTCCGGCGCCAGCCGCGAAACCGGCGCCCACTCCGGCCAAGCCTGCCGACAAGCCGGTCACCGTGGCCAAGGCTGCCGGTGGCAGCTGGTACGCCGGTCAGCCGACCAGCAACTATGTCGTGCAGATCCTCGGCACCAGCTCGGAGACCGCCGCGCAGAACTTCGTCAAGGAGCAGGGCGGCGAGTACCGTTATTTCAAGAAAGTCCTCAACGGCAAGCCGCTTTACGTGATCACCTACGGCAACTTTGCCAATCGTGATGCGGCCGTTTCTGCCATCAAGGCCTTGCCAGCGAAGGTTCAGGCTGGTAAACCTTGGCCTCGCACTGTCGCCAGCGTCCAACAGGAACTGGCAACAACTCGCTGAAGATTCGGCGGCCTTACCCAGGCCGCCTCTCCCGGCACCTCAAAATCTCCATAAGTGCGCGCTTTCTGAAAAGGATGCGTGCCTTGTGGTGTCTGCGTCACAGTAGTTTTTGAGTCGTTGCGGTCAGAATTTAAAAAAGTTTTGACTAGCACAGCATATCGCTTTAAACCTTTCACAAATGCGACATGAATTTGCGACAGTTCGTCGTCAAATTTGTGAGCCTCTGTGTCGCTGTGTACAATGACCACCCTTTTGCCCCCGCTAAGCCGGCGTACGTTCGGCGCGGAACGCAAGTGGTTGAATTGAAAAGAAATTTGCCTCGAATAGAGGCAGCCTGGTGAGAAAGTGTCTATGAAAGCAGGTCTGTACCAACCAGATGAATTCAAGGATAACTGCGGTTTCGGCCTGATAGCTCATATGCAGGGCGAGCCCAGTCATACCCTTTTGCAAACGGCCATCGAGGCCCTGACCTGCATGACCCACCGCGGTGGGATTAATGCCGACGGCAAGACCGGTGACGGTTGCGGTCTGCTGATTCAAAAACCCGACGCCTTCCTGCGAGCCATTGCCCAGGAAAGCTTCGGCGTCGATATGCCCAAGCAATATGCAGTGGGCATGGTGTTCTTCAATCAGGATCCGGCCAAGGCCGAAGCCGCTCGCGAGAACATGAACCGCGAGATCCTTGCTGAAGGCCTGCAACTGATCGGCTGGCGCAAAGTGCCGATCGACACCAGCGTCCTCGGCCGCCTTGCCCTTGAGCGCCTGCCGCAGATCGAACAGGTCTACATCGGCGGCGAAGGCCTGAGCGATCAGGACATGGCGGTGAAGCTGTTCAGCGCCCGTCGCCGTTCGTCGGTGGCCAACGCCGCTGACACCGACCACTACATCTGCAGCTTTTCGCACAAGACCATCATCTATAAAGGCCTGATGATGCCGGCCGACCTGGCCGCGTTTTATCCGGATCTGAGTGACGAGCGCCTGCAAACCGCGATCTGCGTGTTCCACCAGCGCTTCTCTACCAACACCCTGCCGAAATGGCCACTGGCGCAGCCGTTCCGCTTCCTCGCCCACAACGGCGAAATCAACACCATCACCGGTAACCGCAACTGGGCGCAGGCCCGGCGGACCAAGTTCACCAACGATCTGATGGATCTGGAAGAACTCGGCCCGCTGGTCAACCGTGTCGGGTCCGACTCATCGAGCATGGACAACATGCTCGAACTGATGGTCACCGGCGGCATCGACCTGTTCCGTGGCGTGCGCATGATCATTCCGCCAGCGTGGCAGAACGTCGAAACCATGGACCCGGATCTGCGTGCGTTCTACGAGTACAACTCGATGCACATGGAGCCGTGGGACGGCCCGGCCGGCGTGGTGATGACCGATGGTCGCTACGCGGTGTGCCTGCTCGACCGTAACGGTCTGCGCCCGGCGCGCTGGGTCACCACCAAGAACGGTTTCATCACCCTCGCCTCGGAAATCGGCGTGTGGAACTACCAGCCCGAAGACGTGCTCGCCAAGGGTCGTGTCGGCCCTGGCCAGATCTTCGCCGTGGACACCGAGACCGGGCAGATCCTCGATACCGATGCGATCGACAACCGTCTGAAATCCCGTCATCCGTACAAGCAATGGCTGCGCAAGAATGCCCTGCGCATTCAGGCGACCATGGAAGACAACGACCACGGTTCGGCTTTCTACGACGTCGATCAGCTCAAGCAGTACATGAAGATGTATCAGGTCACGTTCGAGGAGCGTGATCAGGTGCTGCGCCCGCTCGGCGAGCAAGGCTACGAAGCCGTGGGCTCGATGGGCGACGACACGCCGATGGCGGTGCTGTCCCAGCGTGTACGCACGCCGTACGACTATTTCCGCCAGCAGTTCGCGCAGGTCACCAACCCGCCGATCGACCCGCTGCGTGAAGCGATCGTGATGTCGCTGGAAATCTGCCTCGGTGCCGAGCGCAACATTTTCCAGGAGTCGCCGGAACATGCTTCGCGCGTGATCCTCAGCTCGCCAGTGATCTCGCCGGCTAAATGGCGCTCGCTGATGAACCTCGACCGTCCGGGTTTCGAACGGGCGATCATCGACCTCAACTACGACGAAAGCCTCGGCCTCGAAGCGGCGATCCGTAACGTTGCCGATCAGGCTGAAGAAGCCGTGCGCGCCGGGCGTACCCAGATCGTCCTGAGCGACCGTCATATCGCCCCGGGCAAGCTGCCGATCCACGCTTCGCTGGCGACCGGTGCCGTGCACCACCGCCTGACTGAAAAAGGCCTGCGTTGCGATTCCAACATCCTCGTTGAAACTGCCACTGCGCGCGATCCGCACCACTTCGCCGTGCTGATCGGTTTCGGCGCCTCGGCGGTGTATCCGTTCCTGGCCTACGAAGTATTGGGCGACCTGATCCGTACCGGTGAAGTGCTGGGCGACCTCTACGAGGTGTTCAAGAACTACCGCAAGGGCATCACCAAAGGCCTGTTGAAGATCCTGTCGAAGATGGGTATCTCGACCATCGCTTCGTACCGTGGTGCACAGCTGTTCGAGGCCATTGGTCTGTCTGAAGAAGTCTGCGAGCTGAGCTTCCGTGGTGTGCCGAGCCGGATCAAGGGTGCGCGTTTCGTCGACATCGAAGCCGAGCAGAAAGCCCTCGCCGTCGAAGCCTGGAGCCCGCGCAAGCCGATCCAGCAGGGCGGTCTGCTGAAGTTCGTCCACGGTGGCGAATATCACGCCTACAACCCGGACGTGGTCAACACTCTGCAAGCCGCTGTGCAGCAGGGCGACTACGCCAAGTTCAAGGAATACACCTCGCTGGTGGACAACCGTCCGGTGTCGATGATTCGCGACCTGTTCAAGGTCAAGACCCTCGACGCGCCGCTGGACATCAGTGAAGTCGAGCCGCTGGAGTCGGTGCTCAAGCGCTTCGACTCCGCCGGTATCTCGCTGGGCGCACTGTCGCCGGAAGCTCACGAAGCCCTGGCCGAAGCCATGAACCGCCTCGGCGCGCGTTCCAACTCCGGCGAAGGCGGTGAAGACCCGGCGCGTTACGGCACCATCAAGAGCTCGAAAATCAAGCAGGTTGCGACTGGCCGTTTTGGTGTAACTCCGGAATACCTGGTCAACGCCGAAGTGCTGCAGATCAAGGTCGCCCAAGGCGCCAAGCCGGGCGAGGGCGGGCAACTGCCGGGCGGCAAGGTCAACGGGCTGATCGCCAAGCTGCGTTACGCAGTGCCGGGCGTGACCCTGATTTCGCCACCGCCGCACCACGACATCTATTCGATCGAAGATTTGTCGCAGTTGATCTTTGACTTGAAGCAGGTCAACCCGCAGGCGCTGGTTTCGGTGAAGCTGGTAGCAGAAGCGGGCGTCGGCACCATCGCCGCCGGTGTGGCCAAGGCCTATGCCGACTTGATCACCATTTCCGGCTACGACGGTGGCACCGGTGCTTCGCCGCTGACCTCGATCAAATACGCAGGCGCACCGTGGGAACTCGGCTTGGCTGAAACCCACCAGACTTTGCGCGGCAACGACCTGCGCGGCAAAGTCCGGGTGCAGACCGACGGTGGCCTGAAAACCGGCCTCGACGTGATCAAAGCCGCGATCCTTGGCGCCGAGAGCTTCGGCTTCGGTACCGCGCCGATGATCGCACTGGGCTGCAAATACCTGCGCATCTGCCATCTGAACAACTGCGCCACTGGCGTCGCGACGCAGAACGAGAAACTGCGCAAGGATCACTACATCGGCACCGTCGACATGGTGGTGAATTTCTTCACCTACGTCGCCGAAGAAACCCGTGAGTGGCTGGCCAAACTGGGCGTGCGCTCCCTCGAAGAGCTGATCGGTCGCACCGATCTGCTGGAAATCCTCGAAGGCCAGACCGCCAAGCAACATCACCTGGACCTGACGCCGCTGCTGGGCAGCGATCACATCCCGGCGGACAAACCGCAGTTCTGCGGCGTCGAGCGCAACCCACCGTTCGACAAAGGTCTGCTGGCGGAGAAGATGGTCGAGCTGGCCGCGTCGGCGATCAACGACCTCAGCGGTGCCGAGTTCGAGCTGGATATCTGCAACTGCGACCGTTCGATCGGCGCCCGAATCTCCGGCGAAATCGCGCGCAAGCACGGCAACCAGGGCATGGCCAAGGCGCCGATCACCTTCCGCTTCAAGGGCACGGCAGGTCAGAGCTTCGGCGTGTGGAACGCCGGCGGTCTGAACATGTACCTGGAAGGCGACGCCAACGACTACGTCGGCAAAGGCATGACCGGTGGCAAGCTGACCATCGTGCCGCCGAAGGGCAGCGTCTACAAGACTCAGGAAAGCGCCATCATCGGCAACACCTGCCTGTACGGCGCCACTGGCGGCAAGTTGTTCGCCGCCGGCACCGCAGGCGAGCGTTTCGCCGTGCGCAACTCCGGTGCCCACACCGTCGTGGAAGGCACTGGCGATCACTGCTGCGAGTACATGACCGGTGGTTTCGTCTGCGTGCTGGGCAAGACCGGTTACAACTTCGGTTCTGGCATGACCGGTGGTTTCGCCTACGTGCTCGATCAGGACAACACCTTCGTTGACCGGGTCAATCACGAACTGGTGGAAATCCAGCGGATCAGCGGCGAGGCGATGGAAGCCTATCGCAGCCACCTGCAGAACGTGCTGAACGAGTACGTCGCCGAAACCGACAGCGAGTGGGGTCGTGAACTCGCCGAGAACCTCGACGATTACGTGCGTCGTTTCTGGCTGGTCAAACCGAAGGCAGCGAGTCTGAAATCTCTGCTCTCCAGTACTCGTGCGAGTCCGCAGTAACGACGCAGCTTCAAGCCACTAGCTTCAAGCGACAAGCTGAAGCTAGTACGCGTTGTACCGGACTAATGTGATTTTCTTGCAGCTTGAAGCTTGTAGCTTGGAGCTGTCGTGTAAGAGGTTTTAGTAATGGCTGAACGTCTGAATAACGACTTCCAGTTCATCGATGTCGGGCGCAAGGATCCGAAGAAGAAACTGTTGCGTCAACGCAAGAAAGAGTTCGTTGAAATCTACGAACCGTTCAAACCCCAGCAGTCGGCCGATCAGGCCCACCGCTGCCTGGGTTGCGGCAACCCGTATTGCGAATGGAAGTGCCCGGTGCACAACTTCATTCCAAACTGGCTCAAATTGGTGGCCGAGGGCAACATCCTTCAGGCCGCCGAGCTGTCGCACCAGACCAACACCCTGCCGGAAGTCTGCGGCCGGGTGTGCCCGCAGGATCGTCTGTGCGAGGGTGCCTGCACCCTCAACGACGGCTTCGGCGCGGTGACCATCGGTTCGGTCGAGAAGTACATCACCGACACCGCGTTCGCCATGGGCTGGCGCCCGGACATGTCCAAGGTCAAACCGACCGGCAAACGCGTGGCGATCATCGGCGCAGGCCCGGCGGGTCTTGGTTGTGCCGACGTGCTGGTGCGTGGCGGCGTAACCCCGGTGGTGTTCGACAAGAACCCGGAAATCGGCGGCCTGCTGACCTTCGGCATCCCCGAGTTCAAGCTGGAAAAGACCGTGCTGAGCAATCGTCGCGAAGTCTTCACCGGCATGGGCATCGAGTTCCGTCTCAACACCGAAGTCGGCAAAGACGTGACCATGGAACAACTGCTCGCCGAGTACGATGCGGTGTTCATGGGCATGGGCACCTACACCTACATGAAGGGCGGCTTTGCCGGTGAGGATCTGCCGGGCGTTTATGACGCGCTGGATTTCCTGATCGCCAACGTCAATCGCAACCTGGGCTTTGAAAAGTCGCCGGAAGATTTCGTCGACATGAAAGGCAAGAAGGTTGTGGTCCTGGGCGGCGGCGACACGGCGATGGACTGCAACCGCACCTCGATCCGTCAGGGCGCCAAGTCGGTGACCTGTGCCTATCGTCGCGACGAAGCGAACATGCCCGGCTCGCGCAAAGAGGTGAAGAACGCCAAGGAAGAAGGCGTGAAATTCCTCTACAACCGCCAGCCGATTGCCATCGTCGGTGAAGACAAGGTTGAAGGCGTGAAAGTGGTCGAGACCCGTCTCGGCGAACCGGACGCCCGTGGCCGTCGCAGCCCTGAGCCGATCCCGGGTTCCGAAGAGATCATCCCGGCCGACGCCGTGGTTATCGCTTTCGGCTTCCGCCCGAGCCCGGCGCCGTGGTTCGAACAGTTCGAGATCCAGACCGACAGCCAGGGCCGCGTTGTTGCGCCCGAGCAAGGTCAGTACAAGCACCAGACCAGCAACCCGAAAATCTTCGCCGGTGGCGACATGGTGCGCGGTTCCGACCTGGTGGTGACGGCGATCTTTGAAGGGCGCAATGCGGCTGAAGGGATCCTCGATTATCTGGGTGTCTAACCCCGGCGCCTGAGCCAAACGCAATACTCCTGTGGGAGCGAGCCTGCTCGCGAAAGCGGTCTGTCAGCCAACTTCAATGTTGGATGTGCCGGCCTCTTCGCGAGCAGGCTCGCTCCCACAGTTGTTTTAGGGTGTTGCGGAAAATCGTGTCCCAGCGCGACAAATTGACCCGATAGACAAAAGGCTGACCCACATCCGTGCCTTTTGCCTCGCGCTCTGAGAAAATGCCCGCACTTTTTTTCCGGATGCCGACATGACTGCCCTGAAGAACGACCGTTTCCTCCGCGCCCTGCTCAAGCAACCCGTTGACGTCACCCCAGTGTGGATGATGCGCCAGGCCGGTCGCTACCTGCCGGAGTACCGCGCCAGCCGCGCCCATGCCGGCGACTTCATGAGCCTGTGCATGAATCCGGAGTTCGCCTGCGAAGTCACCCTGCAACCGCTCGACCGCTACCCGCAACTGGACGCGGCGATCCTGTTTTCCGACATCCTCACCATTCCCGATGCCATGGGCCAGGGCCTGTACTTCGAGACCGGTGAAGGCCCGCGCTTCAAAAAAGTTGTCAGCACCCTGGCCGACATCGAAGCCCTGCCGATCCCGGATCCGCACAAAGACCTCGGCTACGTGATGGACGCGGTCAGCACCATCCGTCGCGAGCTGAACGGACGTGTGCCGCTGATCGGTTTCTCCGGCAGCCCCTGGACCCTCGCGACCTACATGGTCGAAGGCGGCTCGTCGAAAGACTTCCGCAAGACCAAGGCGATGCTCTACGACAATCCGCAAGCCATGCACCTGCTGCTGGATAAACTGGCGCAGTCGGTGACTTCGTACCTCAACGGCCAGATCATGGCCGGTGCGCAAGCGGTGCAGATCTTCGATACCTGGGGCGGCAACCTGTCGGCGGCGGCGTATCAGGAATTCTCCCTCGCCTACATGAAGAAAATCGTCAGCGGCCTGATCCGCGAGAACGATGGACGCAAAGTGCCGGTGATCCTCTTCACCAAGAACGGCGGCCTGTGGCTGGAAAGCATCGCCGAAGCCGGCGCCGACGCCCTCGGCCTGGACTGGACCTGCGACATCGGCAACGCCCGCGCCCGTGTCGGCGACAAGGTCGCGCTGCAAGGCAACATGGACCCGACCGTGCTCTACGCCAAACCGGAAGCAATCCGCACTGAAGTCGGGCGCATCCTCGCCAGCTACGGCAAGGGCAGCGGCCATGTTTTCAACCTTGGCCACGGCATTACGCCTGAGGTTGATCCAGAACATGCCGGCGCGTTCCTGCGTGCGGTGCATGAACTGTCGGCGCAGTATCACGAGTGATCAGCGCCCAATAAAAAACGCCCGGCCAAATGCCGGGCGTTTTCTTTTGCACGATCTAATGTCGTACCCAAATCAACTGTGGGAGCGAGCCTGCTCGCGAAAGCGGTGTGTCATTCAACACTGATGTTGCCTGACACAATGCATTCGCGAGCAGGCTCGCTCCCACAGGGTTTTATCTCAGGCTTTGACACCCTGCAACGGTGGCAGCTTCGCCAGCTTCAGTGCCACCAGCAGTGCGATCAGCAACAACGCACCAATAAACAGCCCGATCCCGTTCCACCCGCCCAGATGCCAGAACACCCCGCCCGCCGTCCCGGCGATGCTCGAACCGGCGTAATAACTGAACAGATACAGCGACGACGCCTGACCCTTGGCCGTCAACGCGCGCCGGCCGATCCAGCTGCTCGCCACCGAGTGCGCGGCGAAGAAGCCGAAGGTGAACACCAGCATGCCGACGATCACCAGTAACAACGAGGTGAACATGGTCAGTGCCAGTCCGGCGAACATCAGCGCAATCGTCGCCCAGAGCACTTTGCGTCGCCCCAGCTTGTCCGCCAAAGAACCGATTTTCGCCGAGCTGTAGATCCCCGACAGGTAGACCACCGAGAGCAATCCGACAAATACCTGATCGAGGTTGTACGGCGCGGCCAGCAAGCGGTAGCCGATGTAGTTGAACAGCGTGACAAACGCGCCCATCAGCACAAACGCTTCAAGAAACAGCAGCGGCAGGCCGGCGTCGCGAAAGTGCATGGTGAAGCCGTCGAGCAGGCTGCGCGGGTGCAGCGAGCGAGCGCGGAAGTTGCGCGACTCCGGGAGTATCTTCCAGAACACCGCGGCTGCGACCAGCGCCAGCCCGCCAATCACCAGCATCGCCGTGTGCCAGCTGACGAAGTCGATCAGCACGCCGGTGATCAAGCGTCCGCTCATCCCGCCGATCGCGTTGCCGCCGATGTACAAACCCATTGCCAGGCCGATGTGTTGTGGATGGATTTCTTCGCTCAGATAGGTCATCGCTACCGCTGCCAGGCCGCTCAATGACAGGCCGATCAGCGCGCGCATGATCAATACGCCGTGCCAGCTCGGCATCATCGAACTGGCGATGGTGCACAACGCGGCAGCGAACAGTGCGGCGACCATCACCGGTTTACGGCCGATGCGGTCGGAGATCGGCCCGGTGATCAGCAGACCGAAGGCCAACATGCCGGTCGCCACCGAAAGGATCAGGCTGCTCTGCGCCGCGTTGATCCCGTATTCGTGGGACAGCAGCGGCATCATCGGTTGCACGCAATAGAGCAGCGCGAACGTCGCAAAGCCGCCACAGAACAGCGCCAGCACTGTGCGCATGAACGCCGGCGTGCCTTTTTCGATGTAGATCTCCTGCAGCTCGGCGAGAGCATCGTCGTCGGCAGCGGGCGGGATTTCGTGGGCAAGGGGCGCGACAGCAGTTTTCACTTCAGACCTCGGAAAGCACAGCCGGGCAGGCAATGAAAAAATCATATAGCTGGCTAATGTTTCTATCCAATATATTGTTCGACCTGTTTGATAGCTTCAGCGACCTAATGGTAATCCTATGGAACTGCGTCATCTGCGTTACTTCATCGCCGTCGCCGAAGAACTGCATTTTGGCCGCGCCGCACAGGTGCTGGGCATCTCCCAGCCACCACTGAGCCAACAGATTCAGGCGCTGGAGCAACAGCTCGGCGCGCGCTTGTTCGAACGCACCAATCGTCGGGTCGAATTGAGCGAGGCGGGCAGGTTGTTTCTGCAGGAGGCGCGGCTGGTGCTGGCACAAGTCGACAAGGCCGCGGATGTCGCCCGCCGTGCGCAACTTGGCGAGCTGGGTGAGTTGAAGATTGGCTTCACCTCGTCGGCACCGTTCAATTCGACCATTCCGCAGGCGATTTTTTCCTTTCGTCAGCGCTTTCCGGCGGTGCATCTGAATCTGCGCGAAATGAGCAGCACCATGGTCGCCGATGCCTTGGTGGACGAGTCGATCGAGGTGGGCATCATGCGCCCGCTCGGATTGCCGGATTCACTGAGTGTTGTGGAGTTGATGCGCGAGCCATTGGTGGCGGTGCTCAGTTCCAAGCATCCGTTGGCCCAAGGCAGCGACGAAGGCCTGTTTCTCTCGGCGCTGGCGCTGGAACCGTTCGTGTTTTTTCCGCGCAGTTATGGCAGCGGGCTCTACGCACAACTGCTGAGTCTGGCCCGTGATGCTGGCTTCAGCCCGCACTTCGCTCAAGAGGCTGGTGAGGCGATGACCATCATCGGTCTGGTGGCGGCGGGCTTGGGTGTATCGGTGCTGCCAGCGTCCTACCAACGCATGCGCATCGACGGCGTGGTCTACCGCCCGCTGCTCGATCCTGAAGCGATTTCGGCGGTTTGGCTGGTGCAGCGCAAAGATCAGAAATCACCGATGGCCAAGGCGTTTGTCGAACTGCTTACGCGAAAGGTTGAACCGCTGAAAACCTGAAATCAAAAGATCGCAGCCTTCGGCAGCTCCTACACCGATCCATGTAGGAGCTGCCGAAGGCTGCGATCTTTGGACTTTGCCCTTCAAGGCAACCGCACCAAATCCCCCTTCAAAGCCACCCGGGTAACAAAAACTCCTGCGCGGCACTCGTAGGTATTCAAATCCTTGCGCACATGCTGGTCGTAGTAACTGACGATATTGACCACCGCATTCGCTCCGACCCGCTTGGCATCAGCCTGCAATTTGATCAGATTCGACTGCAGCACCCATTCGCACGAAGCCTGATCGCTCTTGTTGAAACCGTTGGTTTTCAAATCACTGACCACCCCTTGGCGCAGCAACTGCTGAGTGCCCTGCGGCCCGTTGCCGATCAGGTAGAACTTCACACTGCCATCCAGCCGACCGGCGCGAATGGCGTCCGACAGCACGGTTTCGAAAGGCATGTACATGAGGTTGGTGGCATTGCTGGCACTGGGCAGCAGGGCGATAAGCGCAGCGGCCATCAGGGCTTTCACTTGCATGGTCATCTCCTTTGACGGTGAAAGGGAACTGCGAGGGCAGGTACTGAGCCGGGACCTGCTTAAGCGAGTGTAGATGGTGCAAGGGAGCGAGGGGATTGCAGAGAGCTACATTTCCCGTTACGGATCTGCCTTAGGGGAACGCTCGATTTTTGCGCAAAATCGCCTCTTTTCCAGTGAGTGCCACGGATGCCTCTTCGATAGCAGCCCAAGGAGGGCAGCGTGCTGATTTGCGATTTCAGAGGCTATGAAGTGCCTGAGATGGTGAAAGTCAGGCCCGTTGTCGTTCTGCGTAAACACCGCAGCAATAGTCTGTTGGTGGGGCTGTGATGGCGCTGGATATGGCGCCGAGAGGCGAAACGCCAGCCGTTGTCTGCCAATGCATTTCAAGCAATACTGCCTGCGTTCCCGAAAGGGGTTTGTGAGACTCTGAGGATCCTGGGCAACCAGCCATCGCAGAGCCAGGCAGGTAATCGGCGATCACAAGCCAACCTGTCTGTGAAAGGGCGCCGAATGGCGCCCTTTGTCATTTCTGGCGTTTACTGAACCTTCGCCAGATCACCCTTCAGCGCAACGCCCGCCATGATCGCGCCGGCGTGGCATTCGTAGGTTTGCGCGTCCTTGCGCTCGTTGCGCTTGTAGAAGCTGACAATGTTGGTCACGGCGTTGGCGCCGGCGTTTTTCGCGGCCTGGTGCAGGCTGATGATTGCCGATTGGGCAACCCATTCGCAGGCGACTTCGTCGGACTTGTTGAAGGCGTTGGTTTTCTTGTTGGTCACGGCGTCGGGGCTGACCACGGTGACTTTGCCCGCCGGGGTGTTGCCGGCCAGATAGAATTTCACGCTGCCATCGATCTTGCCGGAGCGGGTGGCTTCGGCGACGGCTTTGTCGAACGGCAGGTAGACCGCCGTGTCGCGGGCCTGACTGACCGCTGGCAAGGTGCAGAGCAGCAGGGTGACAGCGGCGAGTTTGTTGAAGTGCATGAAGGTCTCCTTGACCTGGATTGATTCGGTTATGCCCAGCGGCGGAAGATCAACGAAGTGTTGACGCCACCGAAAGCGAAGTTGTTGTTCATCACATAATCGTGGTGCATCTGACGAAACTCGCCGCGCAGGTAATCGAGCTTGCCGCAGTGCGGGTCGACCTCGTCGAGGTTGAAGGTGTGCACGTAACGGTCGCTGTTGAGCATCTCGATGCTGAACCATGACTCCAGCGCACCGCAGGCACCGAGGGTGTGGCCGAGGAAACTCTTCTGCGAGCTGATCGGCATGTGTTCGCCAAACAGGCTGCTGGTGGCCAGCGTTTCGGCGATGTCGCCCTGTTCAGTCGCGGTGCCGTGGCCGTTTACATAGCCGATGGCGTCCGGGGTGAGGCCGGCATCTTCCAGGGCCAGCTCCATGGCGCGGCGCATCGTGAGCTGTTCCGGGCGGGTGGTGTGCTGGCCGTCGGCGTTGCTGCCGAAACCGACGATTTCCGCGTGAATGTGCGCGCCACGGGCGAGGGCGTGTTCCAGCTCCTCAAGCACCAGCATGCCGCCACCTTCACCAATCACCAGACCGTCGCGGCCCTTGTCGTACGGGCGAGGGCTGGTCTGGGGTGCATCGTTTTTCAGGCTGGTGGCGTAGAGCGCGTCGAACACCATGGCTTCGGTCGGGCAGAGTTCTTCGGCGCCGCCGGCGAGCATCAACGGCAGGCGGCCAAACTTGATTGCTTCGTAGGCGTAGCCGATGCCCTGGCTGCCGCTGGTGCAGGCGCTGGAGGTGGGGATCAGGCGCCCGGTGAGGCCGAAGAAAATGCTGATATTGGCGGCGGTGGTGTGCGGCATCATCCGCACATAGGAGTTGGCGTTCAGGCCCTCGGCCACCGAGTTGAGCAGCATGTTGCCGAACGCTTTGATTTCGTCAGTGCTACCGGTAGATGAACCACAAGCGACGCCCATGCGCCCGTCCTTGATCGATTCGTCACCGAGCAGGCCAGCGTCAGCCAAGGCTTTTTCCGCCGCGCCGACCGCCAGTCGCGAAACCCGGCCCATGCTGCGCAACTGCTTGCGGGTCCAGTGCGACGGTACGAGAAAATCATCGATAGGCCCGGCCAGACGCGTGTTCAGCTCAGTGAAGCGATCCCACTCGTCCATGCGGCGAATGCCGCTGCGATTGGCCGCGAAATTGCCGGCAATGGTCGGCCAGTCGCTGCCCAGCGAGGTGATGCCGGCCATGCCGGTGACGACGACGCGCTTCATCAGCACAGGCCTCCGTTGACCGCCAGCACCTGGCGGGTGATGTACGAGGCTTCCGCCGACATCAGGAAATTCACCGCAGCGGCCACTTCCTCAGGGGTGCCCATGCGTTGCGCGGGGATCATTTTCATCAGCTCCTCCACCGGCACGTTTTCGTCGAGCATGGCCGTGTCGATCAGGCCAGGGGCGACGCAGTTAACCGTAATTTTGCGCTTGCCCAGCTCGATCGCCAACGCCTTTGCCGCACCGATTACTCCGGCCTTCGAGGCGCTGTAATTGACCTGGCCACGGTTGCCGATCAGGCCCGACACCGAGGTGATGCAGACGATGCGCCCGGCGGCGCGACGACGGATCATCGGCATCATCACCGGGTGCAGAACGTTGTAGAAACCGTCGAGGTTGGTGCGCAGGACCACGTCCCAATCGTCATCGCTCAGCGCCGGAAACGCGCCGTCGCGGGTCAGCCCGGCGTTGAGCACCACGCCGTAATAGGCGCCATGGTTTTCAACGTCGGCTTCGAGAATGCTTTTGCAGGCTTCGCGGTCGGCGACGTCGAATTGCAGGATGCGTGCGCGGCGGCCCAGAGCTTCGATTTCTGCCTGCACCGCTTGGGCTTCAGTCATGCCGCTGCGGCAATGCAGGACGATGTCATGCCCGGCCTGCGCCAGACGCAAGGCAATGGCGCGGCCGATGCCCCGGCTGGAGCCGGTGACCAGTACGGATTCAGTCATCGTGCGACTCCTTTGTCTGTTGCAGATATTGATTGGCTTGCGGCGGACGGAACACGTTCAGCCGGGCGCTGGCATGAATGCCGTCACCGTGGATGTGACATTCGAATACGCCCATGCCGTTGTCGTCTTCCAGTGAGCGCAGGCCGTGGATGGTCAGCTCGCTGCCGGGCGCAAAGGCTTCGACGTTGCACTCGAATTTGCGCGTGCCGAGGAGAAAGCCCAGCTCCGGCGGATTGCCTTTTTGCCGGGCGTGGCAACCGGCGAAAGCGGCGACGCTCTGCGCCATCAGCTCGACGCCGACCCACGCCGGCAGGCTGCCGTCGGGCAGGTTGAACAGGCCGTCGGACTTGACCGTCAGGCGAGTGAAAATCTGCTCGTCATCGAAGCGCTCGATGGCGTCGATCAGGATCATGTCGCCGGCATGCGGCAGCAGTTCGGCGAGCGGCCAGTGGCTCATGGTGCGTCTCCGATAATCAGGCTGACGTTGTTGCCGCCGAAGGCAAACGAGTTGCTCATCAGGTAGCGCGGTGCAATGGACGTCAGGCGTTCGCTCGCGGTCACCCACTTGAGTGGCGGCAGCGCGGGATCGGCCTGGCCGTCCCAGATGTGTGGCGGCAACGCCTGTTCAGGGTTTTCGGCACTCAGACTGAGCCAGCAGAACGCCGCTTCCAGCGCGCCGGCCGCGCCGAGGGTATGGCCGGTCAGCGGCTTGGTTGACGAGCAGGCGACGCCTTGGGGAAACAGCGCCGCGACCGCCAGACTTTCCATCGCGTCGTTGTGCTGGGTCGCGGTGCCGTGCAGGTTCAGGTAGTTGATTTGCCCGGCTTGCAGATGCGCGCGGCCAAGGGCTTTCTGCATCGCTTGCAGAGCGCCGCGACCGCTCGGCTCCGGTGCGGAAATATGGTGCGCATCCGAGCTGGCGCCCGCACCCAGCAGGGCGATTCCCGGGCCCTTGCCGCGCTGTTTGCTCATCACGAACAGTACCGCTGCCTCGCCGATATTGATGCCGTTGCGGTTGGCGGAAAACGGATTGCAGCGTTCATCTGAAACGGCTTCCAGCGAAGAGAACCCGTTCAGCGTGAGCTTGCACAGACTGTCGACGCCGCCGCACAGCACCGCGTCGCACAGGCCCAGATCGAGCAGGCGCTGAGCGCTCATCAGCGCGCGGGCGCTGGAAGTGCAAGCGGTAGAAATCACGTAGGCGGGGCCGCTCAGTTGCAGCCATTCGGCGAGGAAATTCGCCGGGGCGCCGAGTTCCTGCTGGCGATAGTCGTACTCGGGAGGAAATTGCTGTTCGCGGATGTAATGCGCCAGACCCCGGCTGGCCTCGTCGATGCCCGAGGTGCTGGTGCCTAGCACCACGCCTATGCGCTCGCGGCCGAAGGTCTGGATCGCACGATCGATGTCGTCACGAATCTGCAGCGCGGCTTCCAGCAACAGCTGATTGTTGCGACTGCTGTGCTCGACCAGTTCGGCAGGGATCGGCGCCAATTCACCGTGTACGCCGGCCACTGGCAGTTCACGTTCGGCGACCCAGCCGGACTCGCGGCGCATGCCCGAGCAGTCGCCGGCAAACAGATTGCGCGCGACTTCAGACTTGTCGCGGCCCAAAGCGCAGATCACGCCGAGGGCATTCAGGTAAGCGGTCATGGCGTCGATTCACCTAACTGGGAAACGCGATATTGCGGGCCTTGGGGCAGATTCAATTGGAAGCTCAACGGTTGTGAATAGCGGATGTTCCAGCGCGCCGGCAGTGAACGCTGATCGGCCTGTTGCCGGGCGTCGGGATAATTGCCCAGCAGTTCGGCGGAAGGCGTCAAAGCGAACAGCAATGCGGCGAACAACTCCCGCGCTTCCGGGTTCGGCGGCAGCAGACCGTCGGCCTGCCAGTGCCCGTCGATCAGTTGCTGACGGGCCTGGGGAATGCCCAGCGGATCCATCATCGACCAGCGCGTGCCGGCGCCTTCGCGCTGGATCACCAGCAGCCAGTCCTGACGCTGCCCGGCCTGCTCGCGCTCGATGTGCAGTTGCAGCGGCAGAGGCAGTGTCGGGTTGGCCGCTGGCAGCGGTGGCTGGCTGGTGCAGGCACTGAGCAGCAGGGCTGACAAAACGATCACCATCCATGCAGCAAACCCTGTGGGAGCGAGCCTGCTCGCGAATGCAATCTGACATTCGCCACCTTTGCTGACTGATACACCGCTTTCGCGAGCAGGCTCGCTCCCACAGGGTTTCAGGTGTTCAGATCGATAGCCGTACATCAGACAGATTCCTGCAATGGCTTGCGCGCGACGACATTCACCAGCGTCTCTTCACGCTCACCGAATGGCTTGGGTTTGCTCAACCCCAGCCGCTCCAGCAATCCAAAATCCTTCGACCGACTCCACCACAGATACGGGTAGGACACATTGCGCTCGGCAAACTCGAAGCCCTGCTCGCGAATCATCTGCAGATAGCCGGCGGCGCTCTTCTGCACATGCATCGGATGGCGGAACAGCCAGCGAATCACCCAGGTATCAATGTAAGCCTCGGTGGATTCGGCGAACAGCAGATAGCCGCCCGGCTTGAGCACGCGATAGAACTCGGCCAAGGCCTTTTCCTGCTCGACCAGATGATGGAAGGTCTGGTGGCAGAACAGCAGATCGACGCTGGCATCGGCGACGTTGAGCGTGGCGCAATCGCTGCCGATCAACTCGACTGGCATGCCCAGGCGCGTGGCCTCTTCGGCGCTGAGTTGCAGGCTGTGCGGGTCGGCGTCGACGCCGATCAGGCGCTGCGGGGCGAAGGTCTGGCGCAGGTGGCCGAATGACTTGCCCTGACCGCAACCGGCGTCCAGCAGCACCGGGTGTTCCGGCAGCGCTTCACTGAACAAGCCACGCAGGTCGTTGATCGCCACACGTAGCACATGGTGCTGCCAGGTGTGGCTGCGCAGGAACCAGAGACCGAAGCGGGTTTCCTCGACGTAACTGTCGCTCAGGTAATTCATGAGGCGTCCTGCGCGCAGAGTTGGGAAATCATCTTCAGCCGGCGCCGCGCTTCGCTGACGAACGGGTTGCGCTCGTCCCAGGCGTAACCGGCGAGGATCGAACAGATCATCCGGCGAATTTCCGCCTGGCTGTCCTCGTAGAAAATCACGTCCTGGAAGGTGCCGGCGTACCAGCCTTCGACGTAGCAGCGGAACGTGTCGACGCCGCGTTTCAACGGCTCGGCAAATTCGCTTTGCCAGTCCACCGTTTCACCCTGCAACTGACGGTGCAGCACGCCAGCGGCCATGCTTGCCGAACGCATGGCGATGGTCACGCCGGAGGAGAACACCGGATCGAGAAATTCTGCGGCGTTGCCCAGCAGCGCGAAGCCCGGGCCATGCAAAGTTTTCACATTGGCCGCGTAGCCGCCGAGGGTGCGCGCCGGGGTGTCCCAGACCGCGTTGTTCAGAACCCCGGCGAGGCTTGGCGTCTCGGCGATAAAACTGCGCAGGCAGGCATCCAGGTCGCTGTCGCGGCCCTGAAAATGATCCTCAGCAGCCACCACGCCCACCGAGCAGCGGCCGTTGCTGAACGGGATGGTCCAGAACCACACATCGCGATGCTCGGGATGGGTGGTGACGAGGATCTTTTCACGGTCGAACGCCGGATTGTCGATGTGATCTTCGACATGGGTGAACACGGCCTGACGCACCGGGAAATTCGAAGGTGCTTCGAGGTCGAGCAAGCGCGACAGCACGCGGCCGTAGCCGCTCGCGTCCAGGACGAAATCGGCTTCGACGCGGTACTCGCTGCCATCTTCGCGGCGCACATCGAGTTGTGGTTTCGCCTGATCGAAATCGACGCTGACAATCGCATCGCCATAACGGATTTCCGCACCTTGCAATGCTGCTTGATCGGCCAGCAACTTGTCGAAATCGGCGCGCTGCACCTGGAACGTGGTCGGCTTGCCGGCGGTGAAGGTGTCGCCAAAATCGAAGGCGCTGTAGCGCTCGCCCCAGGCAAACGCCGCGCCGGTCTTGCGCTGGAACCCGGCGGCGTTGACGGCGTCGAGCATGCCGGCTTCTTCGACGAAATCCAGGCAGTGGCTGAGCAGGCTTTCGCCAATGGAGAAGCGCGGGAAGTGCTGGCGCTCGAGCACCAGCACATCGTGGCCCTTGCGCTTGAGCAGGGCAGCGGCGATAGCGCCGGACGGGCCGGCACCGATGATCACGACCTGACGGGATTCCATTTCAACGATTGGCACGTGAGCTCCGGGGCAAGGGACTGTTCAGATTCAGGGGCGCGCGATGCAGGCCGATCAGGGCCGGCAGCAGCGTCGCGATCAGGCCCATCAGCATCAGCGCGAAATACAGCGCCGGGGTGATGAGCTGTTGTTGCAATAGCAGATTGAGAAAGACGATTTCGCTCAGGCCGCGAATGTTCAGCAGCACGCTTTCGCGCCAGCGGCTGGCGCCAGCGAACGAGGCGCCGGCCCAACCGAGGCCGAGCCAGTTGCCCAGCAGTTTACTGGCAATCGGCAACAGCAGCAGCGCCGCCCACTGCCCGGCGTCGAGGCTGGCGAGGGCGCTGTGCACGTCGATCTGGACGATGCCGAACGTGAGGATCAGCGGGATCGCGATCCACGTCTGCAAGCGGCTCATCCAGCGTGCCGGCAACGGCAGCACCAACGGCACTTTCAGCAGCGCCATGCACAGCAGATAGCCGATGCCGAAAATCAGCGCGTTGAGTTTGTAATGCTCGGCCATCACCAGCAACGCGAAGAAGCCGAGGCTGTAGGTCAGCGGGCGACGCACGCGCAGCAGGTGCAAAAGCAGCGGCGCGCCGGCCATGGCCACGGGCAGCAGCAGGCTGCTCAGGTGCAGGCTGCCTTGGGCTAGGCCGAACAGCGCCCAGCAGGTCAGATCGATAAGGATCGCGGTTTGCACCAGCCGCCGCGTGGCAGTGGGCGGGTAATCGATGTGACGCAAATACAGGTACAACACCGGGATCGCCGTTATGGCGAAGACCAATCCGATGGCCAGTGCGTTGAGCCACGGCTGCGACGGCAGCAACCAATACGCAACCGCCAGCCCGCAAGCGAACGGCACGGCAAAACTCGGCACAGCTATTTTCACGCTCTGGCGATCCAGACGCAGATCGATGACATCGCTGAGGATGTGCCCGAGCAGCAAGGCGAAGCTCAGGCTGTAGAGATCTTTCAGCCAGTGCGGCGCGATCAGTTGCGCGCCGCTGAGCTGCCAGCCCGGTTCGATCCAGAAGTACATCAGCAACGGCAAGCCGAAGCTCGCCAGCAGCAACTGACTGACGATCGGAATCAGGCCGAAGTGACGGCCGACCCGGGTCGCCAGGGCAAACAGCGCCAAGGCCAGCAACCAGAAGCCGAAGACCATCATGCCGCTGGCTCCGCAACCGGTTCATGGCGTCCGGCCCACGGCGCGAGCATGAAGCTGAACGCCAGACCGAGGCTTACCGACAGGCCGAAATTACTCACCGCCGGCGTACTGGAGACCGCCAGCAGGCCGAACGATAGCCATGTGGTGACGGCGGCGAGCAAGGTGCCGAGCAGACTTACCGCCGCGCCGCCCACCTGTTCGCGCATGAGGATTGCGTAATCGACGCTGATCGCCGTCACCAGCAACAGGCCGAAAAGGCTGAACAAGGTCAGTGGCTGACCGAGCCAGCCAAGGCTGGCCAGACTGCACAGCGCCGCCAGCAGTGGCAGGGCGACGATGCGCAGTGCGCCAGTCAGGCCGAACGGCAGCATCAGCACCAGCACGATCAACACGCAGGAGGCCAGTTTCAGTTCGGCGGCGCTGATCTGCGTGGCGGCAAAGACCTTGTTCAGGTCACCGAGGCGATCGATCAGCACCACTCCCGGCAAATCGAGTGCCTGCACGCGCAGCAACGACGGATTGTTCAAGCCCTGCAAACTGGTCATCGCTGCGACGCCGTCTTCAGTCGGTCCAAGCCACAGTGTCCGATACGGCTCACCGAGCGGTCCGGCCAGCGCGGCGTCGATGTCTTCGGCGGGCAGGGTCTGCAACTGCTGCAATTCGTTTTGCAAAGCCGCCGCCGGCACGCCGAGATTGAGCAGCGGTTGCCAGAACGACGGCAGCTTGTTCAGTGATTCGCGCACTTGCTGTTGCTGACTCGGCGCGCTGACCAGTTGATCGAGGGCCAGATAGCCTTGCAGTTTGTCGAGGTTGACCAGTTGCTGCAGCCGTTCGCTCAGCGCTGCCTGGCGCTCAAGCAATTGCTCCTGATTGGCCGCGCGGATCAGGAAGAACTGGCTGGTCGGTTGATACCCGGTGATGCGCGCGATGGTCTGCGCTTCGTCGGTCAGATGCTGCGGCGCGCCGACCCATTGGCGGATGTCGTTTTTGCTCTGCAGTTGCATCAGGCCGCCGACGCAGAAGGCGATCAGCAGCGCCAGCAGCACGGGCGTGCGCATGCAACCGAGCAGCGCCTCACGCAGATGAATCAAACGTTCGGCCAGGCGCAGCGGCCATTGCGCCGGGCGCAGTTGGACATTTTTCAGCAGCGCCGGCAGCAGACAAACGGCAGAAAGATAGGCACCGAGCAAGCCGGCGGCGGAGAACACGGCGATCTGCGTCAATGCCGGGAACGGCGTCCACGCCAGCGCCAGATAGCCGATAACGCTGGTGATCAGGCTCAGGGTCAACCCCGGCAAGGTCAAGCGCAGGGCCGGCCAGCTGCGCCAGGGCTTGAGACTCCAGCTCTTGGACAGATAGTGCAGCGGGTAATCCACGGCAACGCCGATCAGACTCGAACCGAGCACCAGCGTCATCACATGCATGTGACCGAACAGTGCCACACAGGCCACCGCGCCGAACAGCATGCCGACCAGCACCGGAACAAACGCCAGCAGCACGCGCCAGCGGCGAAACGCCAACAGCAGCAACAGCAGAATGCCAACCGTCGCGCCACCGCCGACCCAGGTCATTTCGCGGGTGGCTTGTTGCTGGCCGTTGGCGGCGTAGAGCAGGCCACTGGCGGCGAGCAACTGCACGTCGCTTTTCGCCGCTTGTTCGCGGCTGTGCTGGAGCAGCTCTGCCACTTGCAACGGCAGGTTCATGTCGAAGGCATTGCCGGTGGTGCGCGCACGCAGCATCACCCAGCTCTTGCCGTCGGCCTCGGCGACCAGTGCGCCGCTGCCAATGTCCAGTTGCACTGCGCCATGTTTCGGCTGGCTGTTCTGGATGCGCCCGGTCAGGCCGAGCCAGTCGTCCTGGCTCGGCACCAGGGTGAAGCCGTTGAACGGATCGAACAGCGCCTGCACCCGCTGCTGGATGAACGCGTCGGGGTGCTCGCTGAGTAACTGCCGATCATCCGCCGAGAGCATCGCCAAACGCCCTTGCAGCAATTGCTTGCGCAGCGCCGGCAAGTCGGCTTGCAGGTTCCACTGCACGGTTTCGAACAGACCGCTGGCCTGCCATTGTTCGCCCAGTTGCTGGGCCATGGTCAGCGCTTGCTGGCGATCGGCGTGGCCGACCAGCACCAGCATTTCGCGATTGAGCGGTTCTTGCATGCGCTGTTCGGCGCGCACTTCCAGCGCGTCTGGACTGGTGCCGGGTACCAGCTCCATGAGATTGGCCGACAGCGGCGCACCGTCGCGCCACTGCCAGGCAGCCAGCGCGACGACGGCCAGCAGCAGGCTCAGAAACAGCCAGGGCAGCTTGCGTTCACTCGGCAAAGTCATGTTGCTCCGCTTCGCTCAGGGGTTGCTCGGCCGTGCTGTCCTGCATGCGCAGCAGGGTGCTGTCGCCCTGGGTTTCCAGCAGCTCGATGGTTTGCACAAGGGCGCCACCATCGATATTGATCTGCTTGAACACTTGCTTGAGCAGCATCGAACGCGGCGTCAGAGTCAGTTGCCACTGCTGCGCCGTGCCGCTCAGGGCCAGTTCGAAATCGCGCTGCAAACCGCTGCTGTCACCTTGCAGCACGGCGAGGAACAAACGGTTCTGCTCGGCGCCGGCGCTCTTGTTCGGCAGCAGTTGCCAGCCGTTGGTGTCACGGCGGGCGATGCCATTGGCGGTGATGCGGTAATCCTGTTGCAGCGGAGTTTTCAACAGCCACAGCAGGCCATGATTTTTAGCGAGGACGAAGCTGCCCTTGCTGATCAGCGGCTGCGGCAGGGCGCGCAGGTGTTTTTCCTGGATGAACTGGCCGTGGATAACATCCGGTTTCGCCAGTTGTTCACTCAGTTGTTGCAGTTCGAAGGCATTGGCCCATGACGACACGGCCAGCAGCGTCAACGCGCCGAGGCTTCTGTAAAACACATTCATCGCAGCATCCTTTCCACGGCATCGGTGAAGACTTTGGGTGAAGCCAGTTGCATCTCGCGGCTGCTGACTTCGACAGCGACCTGCACGGAGCTTGCGCGGGTCAGGCGTTCGCCGGTCTGCAGGTCGCTGATCAGATAGTTGATCTTCAGACGGTTTTCCCACTCGACCAGACTGGCGCGCACGTTCAGCCGTTGGCCGAACACCGCGCTGCGCACGTAGCGCAGTTGCAGGTCGATGATCGGCCAGGCGTAACCCGACTCGACCATGTGCGTGTAGTTATGGCCGATCTTGTCCAGCAGCGCACAGCGCGCCACTTCGAGGTATTTGACGTAATGGCCGTGCCAGACCACGTGCATGGTGTCGACGTCGAAAAACGGCACGAGAATTTCGCTATCGGCGTGAAGCACTCCGGCACTACGCATGCAGCCTCCAGTGTTGCGCGGCGATGCGTTGCAGGCACAGGCGCAGTTCGCCTTCCAGCGCGCGGTCTTCGATGACCGGCGGGAAGTCCTTGGCCAGCTCTTCGTGCATCGCTGCCAGTGCCGGCGGCAGCGGGCGCGCATCGGCGGCTTGAGCGCGCAGCCACACGCCCTGATTGGCGGCGAGCAGCGTGGCGGCGGCGACCTGTTCGGTCAGCTCCAGCACGCGAATCGCATCACGGGCGGCGATGGTGCCCATGCTCACCTTGTCCTGGTTGTGGCACTCGGTGGAGCGCGAGAACACGCTGGCCGGCATGGTGTTTTTCAGCGCTTCGGCGGTCCAGGCGCTGGTGCCGATCTGCACCGCTTTGAAGCCATGGTTGATCATCGCCCGATCAGCCGGGGCGCCGGAGAGGTTGCTCGGCAAGCCGTGGTTGTAGCGCTCGTCGACCAGCAACGCCAGTTGCCGATCGAGCAGATCGGCGACGTTGGCCACGAGGTTTTTCAGGCTGTCCATGGCGAACGCAATGTGCCCGCCGTAGAAGTGTCCGCCATGCAGAACGCGCTCGGCTTCGGCGTCGATGATCGGGTTGTCGTTGGCGCTGTTCAGCTCGGTCTCGATGAAGCCGCGCAGCCAGTTCAGGCTGTCGGCCAATACGCCGAGCACATGCGGCGCGCAACGCAGCGAATAACGATCCTGCAGGCGATGCAGTGGTGCGGTCGGCGCGTCGATCGCCAGATCCTTGCGCAGCCACGTGGCGACCTGCATCTGTCCCGGATGCGGCTTGGCGGCGAACAGGCGTTCGTCGAAGTGCTCCGGGTTGCCTTGCAGCGCGACGACGTTGAGCGCGGTGATGCGCGTGGCCAGTTGCAGCAAATAATCGGCGCGGGCGAAAGCGAGGCAGGCGAGGCCGGTCATCACCGCCGTGCCGTTCATCAGCGCCAGCGCCTCTTTCGGGCGCAGCACCAGCGGCGTCCAGCCGAGCTCGCGATGCACGTCGGCAGCCTGACGACGTTCGCCACGGAACAGCACTTCGCGCTCGCCGGACAGGGTTGCGGCGACATAGGACAGCGGCGTCAGATCGCCGCTGGCACCCACCGAACCCTCTTCGGGAATCAACGGCAGGATGTCGTATTCGAGAAACGCATGCAGACGCTCGAGCAGTTCGACGCGCACCCCGGAGACGCCGTGACACAACGACTGCAAACGCGCTGCCAGCACCGCGCGAGTGGCCTGCGCGTCGAGCAGTTTGCCCAGGCCGCAACCATGAAAGGTGTAGAGATGACGCGGCAAGGCTTCGACGTGATGCAGCGGCACCGCGACCACGCAGGAATCGCCGTAACCGGTGGTGACCCCGTAGATCACGCCTTCCTTGTCCAGCAGCGAATCGAGAAAACGCGCGCCCTTGGCGATGCGCTCGCGATAGTCGGCGTCAGCCTGCAACTGCACGGGCGCCTGACGGTTGGCCAGGGCCAGCACGTCTTCGATGCGCAAAGGGCGTTCGCCGAAGGTTACCGGCTCATGGGTTGGCGTCGTCATCGGTCTTCCAGAAAGGGTAAAAGTTGAACCATTGCTGCGGGGCTTCGAGGCAATAGTGACTCAGGCGCTGCGCGTAGCGAGTGGCCCACTGATGAATGACCTGCTCGCGCTCGCGGCGCGTCCACACCACCGCGTCGGCGAACGGTTCGAGAGTCAGGCGATAGTGGCCGTCCGGTTGCTTGAGGCACATCAGCAGGTTGACCGGGCACTTGAGCAGGCCGGCCAGCAACCACGGGCCTTGCGGAAACGGCGCCGGATGGCCGAGAAAATCCACCGTCACGCTGCGCCCGCCATGCAGTGGCACGCGGTCGCCGGCAATCGCCAGCCACTCGCCGCGTTCCAGCCGTTCGTGCAGTTGCAGCATGATCACCGGGTCGAGTTCGCTGACCTGGATCAGGCGCAGATTGGTCGCCCCGGCCTCGCCAAGCAAGCGGTTGAATTGTTCGGCGTGCTTGGTGTGCACCAACACATTCATGGTGACCTTTTCGCCGATCTCCGCCAGCGCCCGGCACACTTCGAGATTGCCCAGATGCGCGCCGACCAGCAGTTGCCCGCGACTGCCGCGCAACTGCTTGCGCAGCAGCGCCGGATCGATGATTTCGATCTGCTCGATGCTCAGCTTGCCGTTCCACACGTCGAGCTTGTCGAGCAGCGAATCGGCAAAGGTCATGAATTGGCCGAACACCCGCCAGTGGCTCGGACGCAGGTCGTCGCGCCGGCTCCACGCGGCCAGCCGCTGCTGGTACTGCCAGGCACTGCGCCGGGCGATGCGGCCGAACAGGAAGAAATACAGGACGATGCCATAAAGCAACGGACTGAGCAGGCGGCGGCCGAGGACTTTGGCGGCGAACGCGGTGAATTTCATCAGCAGGAAACTGCCGCGCTCTTCGCGGTCGGCCCAGTGCTTCTTGTCGACTTCTTCGCTCATGGTTTCCACCGCCGCCAGAGGATCAGCGGCCAACGCAGCAACATGCCGAAGAACAGCCGCGTGTGCATGCTGGAAATCAGCGCGTTGTCGTGGAACAGGCGGAAGTGCGACACGCCGTCCAACGGGTAATGCACGCTGGTCTGCAGCCAGCGCATCGGCTGATTGCGCCAGGCCAGACGCACAAGAATGTCCGAATCGAAATCCATGCGCTTGCCGACCTTGGCCGAATCGATCACCGCCAGAGTCGGCGCCAGCGGATAGACACGGAAGCCGCACATCGAATCGCGAATTTGCAACGACAGGGTGTTGATCCAGACCATCACGTGGGTCAGGTAGCGCGCGTACAAACGCCCTTTCGGCACGCTCTCGTCGAACAGCGGATAGCCACAGATCATCGCCTCGGGATGGCCGCGGGATTCGCCGACGAAGCGCGCGACGTCGTGCAAATCGTGCTGGCCGTCGGCATCGACCTGCAAAGCATGGCTGTAGCCCAGACGCGAGGCCTCACGCAGACCGGTCATCACCGCGCCGCCCTTGCCCTGATTGGCCGTCAGGCGCACCAGGAAAACCCTGTCGCGCTCGGCCAGGGCGTCGAGCACCCGCGCGCAGGACGGCTCGCTGGCATCGTCCACCAGAATGCACGGCAGACCTTGTGCGAGCAGGGCATCGACCACGGTCGTGATCGCGGTTTCGTGGTTGTACACCGGGATTACGGCGCAGGGGTTATGCATGGGCAGGCCCCAGGAGAATGCGTCCGCTGGAACACGTCGCCGTGTCGTTGCGATAAGCGAAATACAACTTGCCGCGCTCGGCATCGAAACGCAGATGCAACTGGATTTCATCACCCGGGCGCACCAGTTGCTGGAATTTCAGCACTTCCATTCCGGCAAACGCGCCGTCCAGCCTCAGCAACTGCCGACCCAGATTCAGCGCCCACTCCACCTGCACTACGCCGGGCAACACCGGTGCCTTGGGAAAGTGTCCGCTGAAGTAGGCCAGATCCGGCGGCACGCTGAGTTGCAGGCTCCACTCGCCGTCGCTTGCACTTTGCTCCAGCACTTCGGGGGCTTTCGGCCGTGCGGCCAGCAGCAGCGCTTCGACGTCGGCTTGCGCCAGTTTGCCCTGGCTGTTCAACGGTATTTGCCGCAGCAGGCGCCAGCGCCGGGGCAGGGCGAGGGCTTCGCAATGTTGGCTCAGATGTTTGCGCAGGGTCTCGGTCAGGCCACGGCGGCCGTGCTCGCGCAGGGCGAACAGGCCCGATTCGCTGAGCACCAGCAGCGCACCGAGCGAGGCGCGGTTTTCCTGCACGACACCGAGGCGCGCCTCGGCGACCCAGTCATGGGCTGCCAAGGCTTGCTCGAGCATCGGCAACGAGATGCGTTTTTCTTCCAGTTTGACGATGCGGTCCAGACGCCCCAGCAGCTCGAAGCGACCATCGGCGGCAATGCGCGCGGCGTCGGCGCTGTGTTCGACATGGCCGGCAGGCAGGTAAGGCGAGGCGATCAGCAGGGCGCCGTCGCTGTCCTGACTCAGTTCGACGCCAGTGAACGGCTGCCACAACGATTCGCCCTGACGCCAGGCGATGCCGCCGGTTTCCGAGCTGCCGAGGATTTCCGTCGGCCATTGTTGCAAGCGCTGGTGCAGGCTTTGCGCCGCTTCCGGCGGCAACGCGCCCCCGGAGGAAAACACCCGGCGCACCGCGCTCAAGGCTTGCCAGTCGAGGTTGTCGCCCATGCGCTTGAGCAGCGCCGGGCTGGCGACCCAGGCGAAGGCCGGGTATTCGCGGCTGGCGCGCTGCAAGTCTTCGGAGAACGCCAGTTGCCGGCGCACCAACGGGCGCCCGGCGCACAAGGGCCACAACACGCGAAACAGCAGGCCATAGATGTGTTGCGTGGCGACACTGCCGATGATGCAGGCTTCACCGAGGTCTGCGCCCCACAGCTGTTCCAGCGCTTCGACTTCATTGGCCAACTGGCGCAGGGTCTTGTCGATGCGCTTGGGGTCGCCGCTGGAGCCGGAAGTGCACAGGCTCAGGTGGCATTGATCGAGATCCAGTTCTGCACCGGGCAGGCCGGGCTGAGTGAAGTCGTGCAACTGGGCGTCGTCCGGTTGATCGGTCAGCCATAGATCGACTTCCTGCGACCAGCGCTGACGCGTCTGCGCTTGCAGATCCGCCGGCAGCAACACGCTGACGCCGGCACGCCACGCGCCGAGCAGAGCGATGGCAAGGTTGGCGGCATCTTCCAGATGCACGGCCAGCCTTTTCACGCCTCGTCTTTGCAGACCCGCGGCGACCCTCAAGGCCTGCGCTCGCAGTTGCGTGTGATCGAGTGCCGGCGCCTGGCAGATCGCCCGTGCCGGCAGTGCCTTGAGCAACAGCTGCTCAAGTTTTATCCAATTCATGTACGGCCTCTTACCCGTTGTCGTATCAGCCATTCAATGGCAAACATCAGGCCGATCAATCCATAGGAGATCAGGCCGGTGTACAACATCCACCAATCCAGCGGCGCCCACAGGGTGAGGAGGGCGGCGCACAAACCGTTGCAGAAGAAAAACACGCTCCAGGCCAGCGTCACCTTGCGCGTATAGCGAATGGCAACCTGCGGCAGTTCCGGCTCGCGCAAGCGCGCCAGACGCTCGACCATTGGCGGGCCGTATTTCAGGCTGGCGCCGAACAGCACCAGCATGAACGCGCTGATCAGCACCGGGTACCAGCGCAGCAACTGCGGGCTGTCGAACACCGCCAGCAGCAGGCAGAACACCATCGCCACGCACGCCATCCACAGGCTGCCGGGCTTGCGTTCGCCGGTCAGGGCGCGCGCCAGCCACAGGCTGCCCAGCAGCAGTGCAAATTGCCACGGGGCGAAATGCTCCATGCCGAAATACACCGCA
This sequence comes from Pseudomonas sp. AC083, assembly GCF_979253165.1. Classification (NCBI taxonomy): domain Bacteria; kingdom Pseudomonadati; phylum Pseudomonadota; class Gammaproteobacteria; order Pseudomonadales; family Pseudomonadaceae; genus Pseudomonas; species Pseudomonas sp. AC083. Next base: position 71,245 of record NZ_CEEDDH010000018.1, on the reverse strand, counting down.
AAGGGGTACATCAGACCGGCCAGCAGCAGGCCCAGGCCGATCAGTCGGCTCATGCGGCCGGTTGAACCAGACGGAACACCGCCTCGACCACGTCACCGACGGTGCGCACTGATTTGAACTCTTCGGCGGCGATTTTCTTGCCGGTCTGGCGTTTGATGTGATCGATCAGGTCAACCGCATCGATGCTGTCGATTTCCAGATCCTGATACAGATTGGCGTCCATGCTTACGCGGGCCGGATCCAGCTCGAACAGCTCGACCAGGGCATCGCGCAGGGTGTTGAAGATATCGTCACGAGTTTGCATGGTCCGGTCTCAAGCTGCCTGTTTTGCCGTGACGAATGCCGCAAGGCTGGCCACGTTGGTGAAATGGTTGCGAGTGTCTTTGGCATCGGCGTCGATCTTGATGCCGTATTTTTTCTGGATCGCCAGGCCCAGTTCGAGCGCGTCCACGGAGTCCAGGCCGAGGCCTTCGCCGAACAATGTCTGCTCGTCGCCGATGTCCTCGGGGCTGATGTCTTCGAGGCCCAAGGCGTCGATGATCAGCAGTTTGATGTCACGCACCAGGCTAGCGGTGTTCAGATCGCTCATCTGCGGCGAGCTCCTTAATGAAATAGTCATGCAAATAATCGTTGAGCTTGCGCGAGGCCTGCGGTGCGGGGCCTTGCGCGGCGAAGGTCTGTGGGTCTATATCGGCCCCCACGCGAAAACTGAAGTGCACGCGGCGATGGGGGATGCGATACCACGGCTCGGCTTTGGTCAGGGTGGTCGGGCTGACCTTGATGATCACCGGGGTAACGATTTTCGCACCGCGCAGGGCAATTGCCGCCGCGCCCCGATGAAAGGCCGGCGCCTGTCCCGGTTGGGTGCGCGTGCCTTCGGGGAAGATGATCAGAGTCTGGCTGTCCTGCAACGACTGCGCGGCGGCGTCGAGCATGTCCATGCTGCCGTCGTTGCTGATGTACTCGGTGCGGCGCAGCGGGCCACGAGTGAACGGGTTTTCCCAAAGGGTTTTCTTCACTACGCAATTGGCGTGGCGCACCAGACCGATGAGAAACACCACATCGATCAGCGACGGGTGGTTGGCGATGATCATCTGCCCCGGCCGGCCGAGGCGCTCGGCACCTTCGATGTCGTAAGTGAGCACGCCGGTGCGGGCCATGAAACGCACGAAAAACCAGAACAACCGACTGACCGTACGCCGCGCGCGCAGGCGATGTACCAGCGCGTCACCGGGCAGGCAGCCGAGCAGCGGAAATACCAGCAGGCGCAGACACAGCCCGCCGAGCCCGAACAAGGCGAAGCTCGCAGCAGTGGCCAGCAGGCGCCAGTAGTAGGCGTCGCGGTGTTTGGCCGTCACGGGTTGCGATGCCAGGTCCATACACGATTTTTCCACGCATGTTGGCAGTCAGGTTGCTGGCCGAGCAGGGTTCGCAGCAGGTTGAGCGCGTGCGGCCAGTGCGCCTTGGACCGGGTTTCGGTGCTGCTGTTCAGGGTCAGCCGCCAGTCGGTACCGGGCGTGAGCAATAAACCCAGCGCGTAAGGGAATGGCACGTCATCGACCCACTGCGAGTACGCCTCGGGCGGTTGCTCTTCGGTGATCACCAGCAGCACGGCCGGGGCGCCTTCATCAAGCAGTGCCGCCGCTTCGAGCATGCCGTGTTCAAGGCCATCGCCAGCCGCCGCGAGGGCGGTCATTTCGCTGGTTTCACCGCGCATGATCGACCACAAACCGATGATCGCGTTATGCACTGAAAGGCTGAATTGGGTCGGCGACAAGGGCTGTTCGGTGGCCAGATCGCGGAGGATTTCAAACGTGCGTGGGGTTTCGCCGTGCCGCGAGACGAACACCAGTGGCAGATGGTCCCGGCCTTCGGCCAGCGGCCAGCCAACGCTGAAGGCCATCCGCGCCAGGCGGCTGAGGCGACGGCGTTGCATGGCCGGCAGAAACGACACATCGGGCGCGGCATCACTGCTCTGCAGCACGACCGGTTGTCGGCTCCAGGCCTGCCAGGCGTCCACGCTGTCGAGCCCCGGGGCCCACGCGCGCCATTGGGCGATGTTGAAGTTGATCACGGACATTCATCCCGCCCCTGCGGGCTTTCGTTGACGCGTTGAGTCGCCAGCGCCGCAGCAGGCTTGGCTTGGCGCAGGGCGCCGGGTGGCGCGCATTATCCCGGTGCGACGGGTGTGTAGCAAATGTTGGTTACATTTTGCCCAACAAAATGTACCGAGCGGTTCGCTGCATGGCTATCACTTGGCCATTATCCAGATTTGACGCGGCGTGTCTGTCAGGTGTCTCTGGGATGGCTGGCGGTTTTTTCCATGCCTGGGCGTCGATTTTTACACCGGACGACGTAGTCCATGTCCGTGAAGGTAGCGAAGCGCGGTCACCGCCAACTACACTCGGTCATTCTTTGATACACGGAGGTTTGGTCATGCGGCGCGTGGTGTTCAATCAGAAAGGTGGCGTGGGCAAATCCAGCATCGCCTGCAATCTGGCGGCGGTCAGCGCCAGCGAGGGTTATCGCACGTTGTTGGTCGACCTCGATGCCCAGGCCAATTCCACTCAGTATTTGACCGGTCTCACCGGCGACGATATCCCGATGGGTATCGCTGACTTCTTCAAACAGACGCTGTCCTCCGGGCCGTTCTCGAAAAAGAATCAGGCGGACATCTATGAAACGCCGTTCGACAACCTGCACATCATTACCGCCACCGCCGAGTTGGCCGACCTGCAGCCCAAGCTCGAGGCGAAACACAAGATCAACAAGCTGCGCAAGTTGCTGGACGAATTGTCCGAGGACTACGACCGGATTTATCTGGATACCCCGCCAGCACTGAATTTCTACGCGGTATCGGCGCTGATTGCCGCGGATCGCGTGTTGATCCCCTTTGACTGCGACAGCTTTTCACGTCAGGCCCTGTACGGCCTGATCGCCGAGATCGAAGAGTTGAAGGATGACCACAACGAAGGGTTGGAAGTCGAAGGCATTGTGGTCAATCAGTTTCAGGCGCGGGCCAGCCTGCCACAGCAGATGCTCGATGAGTTGATTGCCGAAGGCTTGCCGGTATTGCCGGTGTACCTGAGCAGTTCGGTGCGTATGCGCGAGTCGCACCAGGCCAGCATGCCGCTGATCCACCTCGATCCACGGCACAAGCTGACCCAGCAATTCGTCGAATTGCATAACCTGATCGAAGGTCACTGATCCGTCGAAGAATTCACAATCCCTGTGGGAGCTGGCTTGCCAGCGATGAGGGCAGCAGATTCTGCATCTTTCGTGACTGATCGATCGCAATCGCTGGCAAGCCAGCTCCCACAGGTTTCTGTGTTGGGTCAGATGCCTTGACTACGCAGCCACGCCATCAACTGCGGCAATGGCAACGCACCGCTCTGCCGCGCCACTTCCCTGCCGTTTTTAAACAGAATCAGGCTCGGAATCGAGCGAATCCCCAACTGCGCCGACAACTGCTGATTCGCTTCGCTGTCGAGCTTGGCCAGCCGACACTTGCCCGCGAGCTGCGCCGCAGCCTGTTCGAACACCGGCGCGAACGACTTGCACGGCCCGCACCAGTCCGCCCAGACATCCACCAGTAACGGCAGATCGCCCTTGGTCTGACTGGCGTAATCGCCCTGCTTGAGTTCGAAGGGTTTGCTCAACAACACCGCAGACTTGCAGCGCCCGCATTTGGGCTGGTCAGCCAGGCGCTCGGCGGGGATGCGGTTGAGGCCGTTGCAGGTGGGGCAGGGGATGAGGAGTGGGGTGGTCATTATTGGTTCTCTGATAGGCAGTCTATAGAACTGATTTGGAGTCGATCTGCCAACTTATCAATGTCGCAACTGCTCACATTTTTCTCAAAACCGTTCCGGGATCAATGGCTGGTCTGAAGACCAATTCGGCGTTTTACGCTTGTCGTGAGGAGATCGCTTTGTCTTTATCTGCGTGCTACTTTTGTTGCACTAATCCAGGAGTCGATGATTCCTATGCATCAAATCGGAGCGACATAATGTCCGTAACTTCCAAGATACGCCGCCAAGGCGGCGCTGCCGTCATTACGATTCCGCCCACGCTTCTAAAGTTGTTGCATCTGGAGGTTGGCGCACAGCTAGAGCTGAATGTGGTCGATGGCGAACTGATTGCTCGTCCAGCCGTAGCCGCTACGCGTAAGCGTTATAGTTTGTCAGAGCTACTCGAAGGCGCAGAAGAATTGCAGAAACTTAACGCCCAGACTAGCGAGACTCTTGAAGGTGATTCTGTCGGCCGGGAGCTAGGTTGATGGTGCGCCGACAGCCCCCTCAGCGGGGTGACGTTTACTGGATTGATCCAAACCCAGTGGCGGGGCGGGAGATGATGAACAGACATCGCTTTGTGGTGATTACGCCCAGAGAGATCAACGCATTGGGCGTGAGCATGACGGTGCCTGTTACTAGCGGTGGGAATTTCAGCCGGAATATGGGTTTGGCGGTCGCTATTACTGGCCACGAAACCAATGGTGTAGCGGTGTGTAATCAGGTTCGCAGTTTTGACATAGAACAACAGGTACGAGACGGCACGGCCAAATTCATCGAGCGACTGGATGACGTGACAATGTCTGACATCGTCGACCGTGTAATCAGTGCAATCGACCCGCTAAGCTGAAGCGCCTACGAAGAACAACTGATCTCCAAATGCTTGCCCCACTCCGGTGGCCGCTCGGCGTAACCTTCCATCCCCGGCTGCTCCTCAAACGGTTTGTTCAGCACCGCATGCAGTCGGCGTACCTCGGCATAATCCCCTTGTTCCGCCGCATCAATAGCCTTTTGCGCCAGATAATTGCGCAGGATGTACAGCGGATTCACCGCGTGCATCCGCGCTCGGCGCTGCTCTTGATCGGCGTAGCCATCGCGGGCAACCCGGGCGATGTAGCGCTCGCCCCAAGCATCAAAACCTTTGATGTCGACGAAATCATCACGCAAGCGGGCGACTGCCTGCTCAGGTGAGTCTTCGCCAAGTCGGCGGAAGAACAGCGTGTAGTCGACGCCGCTGTTCTGCATCAGTTGCAACAGGTCTTCCAGCAGCTTCTGGTCATCGTCTTCGGCAGTGGTGAAGCCGAAGCGGCGGCGCATCAGGTCGAGGTAATGCGCCTGGAACAGCGGAAGGTACAGGCCAAGGGTTTCGCGCAGGGCTTCGACGCTGATGAACGGCGTCAGTGCCTGGGCGAGGGCGCTGAGGTTCCACTGGCCCACCGGCACCTGATTGCTGAACGAGTAGCGGCCCTGATCATCGGAGTGATTGCAGATGAAATGCGCGTCGAAGTCATCGAGGAAGGCGAACGGGCCGAAGTCGAAGGTGATGCCGAGGATCGACATGTTGTCGGTGTTCATCACTCCATGGCAGAAGCCATAAGCCTGCCACTTGGCGATCAGCTCGGCGTTGCGCTCGACGATCTCGCGGAACATCGCCAGATACGGTTCCGGTTGTTCCAGGCATTCGGGAAAGTGCATCGCCAGCACATGCTCACCAAGCTGTTTCTGCTGCTCGGGGCGCTTGGTGTAGTAGAAATATTCGAAGTGGCCGAATCGGACATGGCTCGGCGCCAGACGCAGCACCATCGCCGCGCGTTCCTGCTTTTCCCGCCAGACCGGCGTGTCGGAGCCAATCACACAGGCGGCCCGCGAAGACGGGATGTTCAGCGCAAACAGCGCCTCGGAAGCGAGAAACTCGCGAATCGATGAGCGCAGCACCGCGCGACCATCGCCCATGCGCGAAAAGGGCGTTTGCCCGGCGCCCTTGAGGTGCAGGTCCCAGTGCTCACCAGCGTTGTTGTAGACCTCGCCCAGCAACAAACCGCGACCGTCACCCAGTTGCGGGGTGTAGCCGCCGAACTGATGCCCGGAATAGACCATCGCCCGTGGTTCGGCGTCGGCCCAGAGCTTGTGGCCACCGAACAGTTGCGCGAATTCTTCGGTTTCAGCGCTGGCCGGATCAAGATCCAACAGAGCCAGGGCGGCCGGACTGGCGACCACCAGGCGCGGATTGTCGATCGGCTCGGGCAGCACGTGCGCGGAGAACGCGTCGCCCAGGCGGGCGAAGCGATTGTCGAAAGTCAGTTCGTCGAGGGCTTTCACGGGCGGCTCCAGCAGAATGTCCGAGCATTCTGCTGGGACCATGTCGGTTAGTCGAGTTTGCTCGGTGGCGGTTCCGGCAACGGTTTCTGCCCGTCGACGATCGGCACGATGGTTTTGTTCTCGGGTTCCACAGGCACCATCTTGTATTCCTGACCGTGGAGGTTCTTCAGATAAACCTCCATCTGCCGGAACGAGATGTTGATGTGCTGCTTCTTGAACTCGCGATTGATGAAGCGGTTAACCTCATCCAGCACCGGGTTGCGGTCGCCGAGATCGCGTACATGCATGCGCAGTTCGTGGTCGAGGGTGCTTTCGCCGAAGTTGAGGAAGTACACGTGTGGCTCCGGTTCTTTGAGCACACGCGGGTTCTCCCGGGCTGCTTTGAGCAGCAGTTCCTTGACCAGGTCCAGATCCGAGCCGTAATCGACGCCCAGTTTCAACGTGACGCGGGTGATGGTGTCGGTCAGCGACCAGTTGATCAATTGCCCGGTAATGAACGTTTTGTTCGGGACAATGATGTCCTTGCGGTCGAAGTCGGTGATGGTGGTGGCGCGGATGCGGATCTTGCTCACCGTGCCCGAGAGGTTGCCGATGGTGATGGTGTCGCCGATTCGCACCGGGCGTTCGAAGAGGATCATGATGCCGGAGATGAAGTTGGCGAAGATCTCCTGCATACCGAAACCGAGGCCCACCGACAGCGCCGCCACCAGCCACTGCAACTTGTCCCAGCTGACGCCGAGGGTCGACAGGGTGGTGACGAAACCGACTCCGGCAATCACGTAGGACAGCAGCGTGGTTGTCGCATAAGCGCTGCCCTGGGCCAGGTTGAGCTTGGACAGCACGAACACTTCGAGCAGGCCGGGCAAATTGCGCGCCAGCGCGAAGGTGATACCGATGATGATCAGCGCGCCGAGCATGTCGCCGATGCTGATCGGCACCATGCTCATGTTGGCGCCAGTGCCGCTGGTGTATTCGTAGAGGGTGATGTTGTCCAGATACGAGAACACCGAAATCAGGTCCGACCAGACCCAGTACAGCGCCGCGATGAAACCGCCGAGCAGGGCCAGACGGATCAGGCGCAGGGACTGTTCGTTGACCTTTTCGATGTCCAGGGTCGGCTCTTCGATCACCGCTTCGCCGTCGCCGGCCTCTTTTGCCGCCTGCCGTTTGGCCAGCGCGCGCTGGTAAGCCAGACGCCGCGCGGCAACGCTCAGACCACGCACGAAGGTGGCCTCGATCACCAGCCAGAACATCAGCAGGTACAGGGTATTGATCAAGCGGTCGCTGAGTTTCAGCGCGGTGTAGTAGTAGCCGAAGCACACCGCGACAAACAGGGCGATCGGCAGCAGGGTGAACATCACTCCGACGGCTTTGCGGAACAGCGAAGCGTTCTGGTGCGTCGGGCTGCTGATCAGCAGGCGACTGAGCAGCCACGCCATCAAGGCGTAGCAGGTCAGCACCACCGGCATGCCGAGCACGTCATCGGCCAGCGCCGCCGGTTGCAACTCGGCGACGGCTACCACGGCCACCAGCGCCATGACCACAAGGCCCAATCGACGCACCCAGCCCTGAAGGAACTCGACCTGCGGCTTCTCCCAGCGGAAGTGCAATTCCGCCACGCCACCCGGCGCAAGAATCCGGTACGCGGTGTAGAACACCAGCCAGGCCTGGCCCATCTGCAGCAGCGCCGCGCCCATGTTGGCGTTCTGCCCGCGCGCGTCGATCTGCAGGGCCAGGCCGCACAGCGCCAGACCCAGCGCCACTGGCATTGCCAACAGGATGTTGATCAGAATCGCCTGCGGCGTGTGCCACTGGCTGTCGCGCTTGAAGTGGCCGATGTCCTGGTGAACCTTGTTGAGTCGTCCGTACAGCGCCTTGCGGCGCCACAACAGGGCGCCAATCAGCAGCGCCAGAGGCAAGAACAGCAATGGCCGCTGGGTCAGGCCGTCAGCCAGTTCGCTCAGGCTCGACGCCCATGGCAAGGTATTGACCTGCCGCTCCAGGCGCTCGGGCACACCGCGCATCCATTCCACGTCCAGCGGCTTGTTGCTGGGAATCCAGAACATCTGTTCGTCGAGGGTCGCGCGCAGGCTTTGCGCGGTGCTCAGCAGTTGTTTCTGGTTGAGCTGCAGGGTGATCGATTCGTTGAGCATCGCGCTCAACTCGCGGTTCAGCCGCTCGAGCAGATCAGCGCGGGTGTTGGCCAGATCGAGCAGGCTCTTGCGCAGTTGCGGGGTGACCTGCTCCGGCGGCTGGGTGGCCAGCAAATTGTCGACGTAGGTCGCCGGATTGCTCAGCAGCTCCCGCTGCTGGCTGACATCGAACTGATACAGGCGAATATCGGCAATCTGGTCGGCGAGGTCGCGGTCGACCTTCAAGTGCGGCAGCGCCTGCTTCTGTTTGTAGAGGATTTTCGACAGCAGCAGGCTGCCCTTGAGCACGTTGATTTGCTCGTCCAGCGCCGAATCGCTCTGGGTCAGGGTGTCGAGTTGCTGTTTGGTCTGCAGGTTCTGCTGCGTGACTTCGTTGAGACGGTCGGTGCTCTTGAGCAAATAGTCGGAAAGCTTGAGATTGGTCGCGCTCTCGCTCGCCAGCAGGCTGCTGCCGCCGGCCTTCTGCGCTTCGATCGATTGCTGGGTAACGGTTTCCTGCGACTGCGCCAGACGCTTCTGGTTGATCAGGGTTTGCAGTTCCTGGATCTCGCGGTCGAGGCGGTCGGATTTCTCCGAAAGCAAGTCGTGCTGGGCATTGCCGAGATCCTGCAACTGGGTGTTGCCGGCCAGTTCCTGGCGGCGCAGTGGAATCAGTGCATTGAGTGCGGCGAGTTCGGCGTTCAACTGGTCGCGCTGTTCGGCGGTGACCGTTTTGCCCGTGTCCTTGCCGGATTTGAGGATGGTGTTGATCTGCTGGATGCGCGTCTGGCTGGCAGAGATCTCCGCCTGAGCGCGCTCGGGGCGAGTCTGTGCGGTGATGATCAGGCTGTTGGCTTCGGCCAGGGCTTTTTGCAGATCGCTCTGCTGGGTCGAGCGATCGGTAAGGATCTGCTCCAGTTGCTGAATCGACTCCTTCGGAAAGCGCTGCGCGACCGGCACTGGCGCGGTGGCCTTGAGGCGGCTCAGTTCGCGGGTGTTTTCAATCGTCTGCTTCGGCGCGTTGGCCAACTGACGCTTGAGATCGATCAGTTTCTGCTCGTAATCACGCTGGTTGTTCAGCTGATTGAGGGTGTTCTGCAGGACGGTCTGCAGGGTCTTCTTGTCGGCGTCCGGCAGCTTGCTGTCGGCCAGCTTATCGAGGCTGGCCTGCACGGCATCGCTGGACGGTGGTTCGGCAGCATGCAGCGGGCCGACGACAAGACTGAGGCCCAGCAGGGCCGCGGCGAAAAAGGAGCGCAGGGTAGGCATAGAGACCGGTCAAGCAAGTGAGAGTGGGAGCAGTTTAGAGGAAGAGTCCGGGGCCCGGGCGACTTCCTTCGGGGAATCTGACGCCCACTTTGCCGATCTTGTTCCCGTCCATGACCGCCACCGTCCAGTGGGTGTTGTTCCACTCCACCTGGTCGCCGACGATGGGAGCACCCCCGACTTTTTGCGCGATGAACGCGCCCAGAGTCATGTCCGGATCGATGCCTTCGGCCGGCAAGCCATACAGCGCTGCAACCGCTTTAAGCTGGGCGTCTCCTTCGAGCACGAAGTCGCCGAAGAAACGCAGATCGAGGCCGCGTTGCGGTGCCTGGCTGAACAGTTTGCCGAGGGCCGGCAAGTTGTGTTCATGGCCAATAACACACAGCAAATCATCGACTTCCAGCACCGTACTACCCGACGGATGGAGCAGTTGCTGGCCACGAAACAGCGCCGCGATGCGTGTGCCCTCGGGCATTTTCAGCTCACGCAGGGGCGAACCGATGCACCATTTCTCCGCGCCGAGCTTGTAAACGAACAGTTCCCACTCGCTGGTGACGTGCACTTCCAGTGCCGCTCGGGATATCGGCGCTGGCTCTGGCGGAACGGTCACCTTGAGCAATTTGGCCACCCACGGCAGGCTCGTGCCCTGCACCAGCAGCGAGACCAACACGATGAAGAACGCCAGATTGAAGTAGAGCTGCGCTTGCGGCAGGCCGGCCATCAGCGGGAACACCGCAAGAATGATCGGCACCGCGCCGCGCAGGCCGACCCAGGAAATAAAGGCTTTTTCGCGACCGTGGAAAGCCTTGAACGGTAGCAGGCCGACCATCACCGACAGCGGCCGCGCGAACAGAATCATCCACAGCGCCAGACCTAGGGCGGGCAGGGCGATCGGCAGCAGATCGTGGGGCGTGACCAGCAGGCCCAGCACCAGGAACATGCCGATCTGCGCCAGCCAGGCCATGCCGTCGAGCATATGCAGAATGCCGTGGCGGCTGCGCACCGGGCGGTTGCCGATCACCAGACCGCACAGATAGACAGCAAGGAAGCCGCTGCCATGCAAGGCGTTGGTCAGCGCGAACACCACCAGACCGCCAGCAATGATCAGGATCGGATAGAGCCCGGCGGCGAGATTGATGCGATTGACCAGTTGCAGCATCACCCAACCGCCGCCCAGACCGATCACGCCACCGATGCCGAACTCGCGGATCAGGTGGGTCAGCAGGCTCCAGTGCAGGCCGGTTTCGCCGCTGGCGAGCATGTCGATCAGGGTGACGGTGAGAAACACCGCCATCGGGTCGTTGCTGCCGGATTCGATTTCCAGACTGGCGCTGACCCGTTCGTTGAGGCCTTTACCGCCGAGCAGCGAGAACACCGCAGCGGCGTCGGTCGAGCCGACGATGGCGCCGATCAGCAGGCCCTGAATCAGATTGAGGTCGAACAGCCACGCAGCGGCCATGCCGGTCAGCCCGGTGGTAATCAACACCCCGACCGTGGCCAGCGACAGCGCCGGCCACAAGGCCACGCGGAAACTCGACACCCGCGTACGCAAGCCGCCGTCGAGCAGGATCACTGCCAGGGCGAGGTTGCCGACCAGATAGGCCGTCGGGTAGTTATCGAAAATGATCCCGCCACCATCGACTCCGGCCGCCATGCCGACCGCGAGAATGATGACCAGAATCGGAATGCCGAGACGTGAAGAAAGCGAGCTGACAAGAATGCTTGCGCCTACCAGCAACGCGCCGATCAAGAACAGGCTGTTGATGGTCGTCGCATTCAAAGGCAGTACTCCAGAAGCGTAAAGACGAGGCACAAACTGACCATGCAGTCTGCGTGCCAGCGATTCTAACCTGTTGAAATGTGATGCTGTCAAAAAGCTTTTTTGCAGAATCGCCTTGCACATGCGGCGAATGATGACTGTGGCGAGGGGATTCATCCCCGTTCGGCGGCGCAGCCGTCGTAAAACCGCTGTACGCGGATCCTTAAAGGGAACCGCATACGCTGCTTTTGGGGCGGCTTCGCCACCCAACAGGGATAAATCCCCTCACCACAGGGGAAGCTCAAGCGAGGTGTGTTACAGGCTGAACCGCCCAACCATGTTGTTCAGATCCAGCGCCAGGCGCGACAGCTCATTGCTCGCTGCGCTGGTCTGATTGGCGCCGGTCGCCGACTGGACCGACAGATCGCGGATGTTGACCAGATTGCGATCGACTTCCCGCGCCACCTGCGCCTGCTCTTCGGCTGCGCTGGCGATGACCAGGTTGCGCTCGTTGATTTCGACGATGGCGCTGTTGATCGTGTCCAGCGACATCCCGGCGCCACGGGCGATATTCAAGGTCGATTCGGCGCGCTCGGTGCTGTTGCGCATCGAATCCACGGCGTGTTCGGTGCCGCTCTGGATGCTGCCGATCATGCGTTCGATTTCGCTGGTCGACTGCTGGGTGCGATGGGCCAGTGCGCGCACTTCGTCCGCCACCACGGCAAAACCACGACCGGCCTCACCGGCACGGGCCGCTTCGATTGCTGCGTTCAATGCCAGCAGGTTGGTCTGATCGGCGAGGCCACGAATCACGTCGAGCACCTTGCCGATATCGCGGGATTCATTGGCCAGGTCGCCGATCAGCGACGCGGTGCTCTGCACATCGGCGCTCATGCGTTCGATGGCGCTGACGGTTTCCTGCACCAGATCACGACCGTCGCCCGCCGAAGTGGTGGCGTTTTTCGAGGCTTCCGAAGTGCTGACCGCGTTGCGCGCGACTTCTTCGACGGCACTGGTCATCTCATTGACCGCAGTGGCGGCCTGCTCGATTTCGTTGTTCTGCTGGGTCAGGCCGCGAGCACTCTCGTCGGTGACGCTGTTCAGCTCTTCCGCAGCAGACGCAAGCTGTGTGGCCGAACCGGAGATGCGCTGCAGGGTGTCGCGCAGCTTCGATTGCATCTTCGCCATCGCCGCCAGCAGGCGCCCGGCTTCATCTTCGCCATCGACATGGATCGGCTGGGTTAGGTTGCCTTCGGCGATGGTTTCCGCCGCCTCGAGTGCCTTGGAAATCGGCTTGGTAATGCTCACGGTCAGCAACCAGGCGAACAGCAGGGTCAGGCCGCTGGCGATCACCAGCAGGGTCACCACCAGATTGAACGACAGCGAGTACTGATCCTTCGCGCCCTGGTCGGTTGCGGCGATCTGCTGGGTGTTGATATCCAGCAAGCGCGCCAGCGCGGTATTCACCGCTTCCGAATTGCTCAGCAAATCGCTGTTGAGCATCTGCCGCAACTCGTCGATCTGATTGTTGCGCGACAGGGTTTTCATACGCTCTTCGAGCTGACGGTACTGCGCCAGCAATTGCACGTACTGATCGTACGCCGCACGTTCCTGCGGGCCTTCGATCAGTGGCTCGTATGCGCGTTGCGCATCGGCGATCTGGCGGTTGCGCATGTCGAACAGTTCGATGGTTTTCTGCTGCACGTCGGGTTCGCGATTGATCAGCAAACGGTAAGAGAGCACGCGCAGGCGCAGGGTCAGTTGAGTGAATTCGTCCAGAGCCTTGATCGACGGCACGCTGGCGGTGGCGATGTCTTCGCCGGCCGCGCGGATCTTGCTCATCTGGTTCAGCGCAAACACGCCGAGGATCAACATCAGGCCGCCGATCAGGGCGAAGCCGGTGAACGCCCGTGGGGCGATATTCATATTGCGAAGGGACATGGGCGGATACCGAAAAGGGCCGCATCCATGCGGGCTGAGACTGCTGTATGGGTGACTTATCGGTCATACGACTAAAGTCTTGAGGTGGTGTGCGTATTTGTCGCAGACAGGCTTGAGCGACGAAGTGCAGGAACCAGATCGACCAATCACAGTCTTTTAAACTCGCGAGAACGCTTGCCCGCCAGGAAAATCAAGGCCTTGCGCCGGTTTAACCCTGGCATCCGTGGTGACTTTTCTTTATCGTACGCGCCCTTTGAAAAACGCTTGGAAGATCAAAATGTTGGAAGCATCCCTCAGCCAATTGGAACAGCTCGTCAGCGACCTCGTGCAACAGAACCAGACTCTGCTGCAGACCAACCAGACTCTGTCCACGGAACTGGCCCATGCCAAGGATGAAAACGAAAGCCTGCAACTGAACCTGATGGAGCAGGAAGAAAAACACGGCGCCACCGCCGCGCGCATTCAGGCGCTGGTTGATCGCGTCAATGCCGGTCCTGTGAGCGCATGAACCACGGCACAGCAGGGGTAAAAGTCATCTCCATTCTTGGCGAGGACTATTCGATCAAGGCACCGGCCGGGGAAGAACAGACCCTGCTGGACGCGGCGATGATGCTCAAGGCAGCGCTGGAAGACACCAAGCGCAAATACCCGACGCTGATCGGTGACCGTTTGCTGGTGCTGGCGGCGATGAATCTGTGCTCGCAGCAGATCGAAATGAAGAAGCAGCACCAGGAAGAACTCGACCGTTATCAAGAGCAAGTCAGCGCCACGGTCGACACCATTGCCAAGACGATCAGTCAGGGTTGACTCGCTTTTCGCAGCGCCTCGGTACATTGAGGCGCTGAACATGCTGAGGTCTTGTTGCTATGAGGCTTGGAGTATTGGCTGCCAGTAGACTTTTGTTGTCCATTCTCCATCGGATTGCTTGATGAACTCTGAGTGGGAAACTCTATAGGTGGTATTTTCGATCGTCACTTCATCACCCTTGGAAAGCAGGTGGATATATTCTGCCGACGCAATTGGCTGAGCTGTGCTGTACGTCGTGCCTGCGAGGGTGGTGATCGTAATTTTGTAATGGGTTACCGGGAAAACCATGACCTCGGTGAAGTGCCTGCGAATAATCATCGATTGAGAAGTCGAGCTCCCTACAAAGTCGCCAATGAGCGCCGATTTAACAAACGTATCGTTGTCAGCCATTGCCTGAACAAAATTCTCTCGTGGACCGGTGTCAGTCATGTTCTTTCTCCTGCTATAGACGGCTTGGATCTGGGACGCGGATGCTTGTCACAGACGTGAAACCGTGAATCTAAGCCACCCGATGCAAGTTGTAACCTGTCAGATTTGACAGTGAATCCCTCGATATAACGGCCTGCTTCTTGCTAGGAAGGATACGGCTGTACCGAAGGTTGTGTTTTATTCTGATGCTCTTTGTATACAATCGGCACGGCTGTTGCAGTGGTTCAGGCTCTTATTCTTCGGGGGTGCTCCATGCAGTGGTGGCGACGCAGTATTCAATGGCAGTTGATTCTCGGCATGGGCGCGGCCCTGCTGATCAGCATCGTGATTGTGGTTGGCATTTATACCCTGGTGGTCAACCGCCTCGCCCAGAGCTATCTGGTCGAACAAGCGCTGCCGTCGAGTATCGAAGCGACACGCAACGATATCGAACGCATCCTCGTACAACCGCTCACCGCCGCCAAGGACATCGCCAGCAACAGCATGGTGCGTGACTGGTTGGCGACAGGCGAGGACAGCAGCAAAACTGCGCTCTTCGCGCAGTATCTGGAAGGCATCCGTGCTGAACACAAAGCTTTCACCGCGCTGATCATCGGCACCGAATCCAACCACTACATCACCGAAAAAGGCCTGGATCGAACCCTCAGTCGCGCGAAACCGGCCGATGCCTGGTTCTATTCCTTTCTCGACAGCAATCAGCCGCGCACCCTCAATATCGACAACGATGGCGCCACTGGCGAGCTGGCCTTGTTCATCGATCTGAAGGTCGAGCAGGCCGGTAAAGTTGTCGGTGTCGCCGGGCTCGGGCTGAGCATGAAGGAGCTATCGGAGCTGATCCACAACTTCAGTTTCGGCGAGCGCGGCAAGGTCTATCTCGTGCGTTCCGACGGTCTGATTCAGGTCCATCCTGAGGCGCAGTTCAGCGGCAAACGCACCTTGACCGAGCAGATTGGTGCCAATGCGGCACAAGCGCTGATGGGGCACAAGGATGCGGTCAACAGCAGCTTCCAGCGCGAGGGTGAAGACTTCCTCGCCTTCAGCCTGCCGCTGCGCGATCTCGGCTGGACGCTGGTGGCCGAAGTGCCGCAGTCGCAGATCTACGCCGAAGCACGGAAAGCGATGTGGATGAGTGGCGGCATCGGTCTGCTGGTGGCGCTGGTCTGCCTGGCGTTGGTGGTGTGGCTGGCCCAGGGGCTGGTGCGACCGATTCGACAAGTAACACGGGCGCTGGTGGCCATCGGTAGCGGTGGTGGAGATTTGACTCACCGGTTAGATTCCAGCCGTGCCGATGAGCTGGGCGACCTGGCGCGGGGCTTCAACCGTTTCCTCGACAGCCAGCGCGCAATGATCGGTGAAGTGCTGACCACCAGCGAGCGCCTGCGCACGGCCGTAGGGCAAGTGGCTACGGTGGTGGACAACACCGCCGAGCGCTCCGGCCGGCAGCAGGAAATGACCGACATGGTTGCCACCGCCGTCCACGAAATGGGTCTGACCGTGCAGGAAATTGCGCAGAACGCTGGCAACGCCGCGCTTGCCTCGCAAACCGCGCGCGATGAGGCGTTGCAGGCACGGGAAGTGGTTGGTGGCTCGATCCGTCATATCGAAAGCATGTCCGATGAGATCGGCTTAGCGGCGGGCGCAGTGGGTGAGCTGGCGCAGCAAGTGGCGTCGATCGATTCGGTGCTGGCGGTGATTCGTGGCGTTTCCGAACAGACCAATTTGCTGGCACTCAACGCCGCCATCGAAGCCGCCCGCGCTGGCGACATGGGCCGTGGCTTCGCCGTGGTCGCCGATGAAGTGCGCACGCTTGCGCGCCGAACCCAGGCCTCGACCAATGAGATCCAGCTGATGATCGGCAGCCTCAAGCAAGGCGCGGAGAACGCCGTGTCTTCGATGCGCACCGGCCAGGCCGCGACGGGTACCGGGGTTGAATCGAGCCAGCGCACCGGTGCGTCGCTGACGGCGATTACCGGTCAGGTTGAGCGCATCAGCGACATGAACCATCAGGTAGCGACGGCGACCGAAGAACAGTCGGCGGTGACCGAAGAGATCAACCGCAACGTGCAGGGGATTTCCGATCTGGCACGGGCGACGGCGGGGGAGGTCAGGGCTTGTCGCGAAGACTGCCAGATGTTGCAGAAGCTGGCGGATGATCTGGCGCGGCAGATGGGTGGGTTCAAGTTGAGCTAAAGGATCAAGATCAAAAGATCGCAGCCTTCGGCAGCTCCAACATTGGAATGCGGTTTCTGTAGGAGCTGCCGAAGGCTGCGATCTTTTGCTTTTAGAACCACGCGTCCTGCATCCCCAGACACGTATCATCCCGCGCCTCCAGCAAGTCCAGCTCATGCTGGCAACCCGGCACTTCCCATGTCAGGAAATACCGCGCCGCCTGCAACTTGCCCTTATAGAAATCGACGTCCGCCGTATTCCCTTTGGCCAGGCCTTCCTCGGCGCGAATCGCCTGCTCCAGCCAGCGCCAGCCGATGACTGCGTGGCCGAACACTTTCAGGTACAGCGCCGAGTTCGCCAGGCTGCTGTTGACCTTGCCTTGGGCCAGATCCGTGAGCAGGCCGATGGTCACGGTTTGCAAGCGGGCCACGAGTTTTTCCAGCGGTTCGCGCAGGGTGGTCAACGAATCGTATGCAGTGGCACGTTCGGCCGTGTTGGCGATCAATCGAATCAGCTGCTTGAGACCGGCGCCACCGTTCTGCGCCAGTTTGCGCCCGAGCAAATCCAGAGACTGGATGCCGTGGGTGCCTTCGTGGATCGGGTTCAAGCGGTTGTCGCGGTAGTACTGCTCCACCGGGTACTCACGGGTGTAGCCGTGGCCGCCAAGAATCTGGATCGCCAGTTCGTTGGCTTTGAGGCAGAACTCCGAAGGCCAGGATTTGACGATGGGCGTCAGCAGGTCCAGCAGCTCATGAGCCTGTTTGCGTTCGGCTTCGGTTTCCAGAGTGGTGGTGTCATCGAACAACCGCGCGGCGTACAGGCCGAGGTCAAACGCACCTTCGACGTAGGATTTCTGCGTCAGCAGCATGCGTCTGACGTCCGCGTGCTGAATGATCGCCACCGGCGCAGTGGTCGGATCCTTGCTGTCCGGCACCCGGCCCTGCGGCCGCTCACGCGCATATTCCAGCGAATACAGGTAACCGGCATAACCCAGCATCACCGCGCCCATGCCGACGCCGATTCGCGCTTCGTTCATCATCTGGAACATGTAGCTCAAACCATGGTGCGGTTTGCCCACCAGATAGCCGACGCACTCGCCGTTATCGCCGAAGTTCAGCGCCGTCGATGTGGTCCCGCGCCAGCCCATCTTGTGGAACAAGCCGGCGAGCAGCACGTCGTTGCGCTGGCCCAGGCTGCCGTCGTCGTTGACCAGAAACTTCGGCACGATAAACAGCGAAATACCTTTCACCCCCGGCGGGGCGTCGGGCAGTTTGGCCAGAACCATGTGCACGATGTTTTCCGACAGCGGATGGTCGCCGCCGGAAATGAAGATCTTGTTGCCCTTGAGGCGATAGGTGCCATCGGACGCAGGCTCGGCGCGGGTGCGAATGTCCGACAGCGATGAACCGGCATGCGGCTCGGTCAGGGCCATGGTGCCGAAGAAACGCCCGTCGATCATCGGTTGCAGGAAGCGCTGTTTCTGCTCTTCGCTGCCGAAGCTCTCGATCAGGTTGGCCGCGCCCATGGTCAGGAACGGGTACGAGGTCGACGCTGCGTTGGCGGACTGAAAGTGCGCGAAGCAGGCTTGCGACAGCAGGGTCGGTAATTGCATGCCGCCCGCTTCAAAACTGCGTGCGGCGTTAAGAAATCCGGCTTCGAGAAAGGCATCCACCGCCGGTTTCACTTCGGGAATCAGAATGGCTTGGCCGTCTTCAAAGCGCGGCTCGTTTTCATCACCCTTACGGTTGTGCGGGGCGAAAAACTTTTCGGCGATATTGCGCGCGGTGCCGATGGCGGCGTCGAAGGTCTCGCGATTGTGCTCGGCAAAGCGCTCGCGCCGGGTCAGACCCTCGGCATCGAGGACTTCGTACAGCTCGAAAGCCAGATTGCGGGAACTGAGCAGCGTCTCGGACATGGCGGCCTACCTTAAAGAAAGTATGCCGCAGTCTAGGTAGGCCCATAAAAATGGGGAAGGAAGATAGATAAGGGTGATGGGGCGGCACAAGCCACAAGCTTCAAGCTGCAAGTAAGAGCAGTTTGCTTTTACTTGCAGCTTGTCGCTCGAAGCTTGTAGCTGCTTTTATCCGATCGTCATCAAGCTGGCATTACCCCCCGCCGCAGCGGTGTTGACGCTCAATGCCCGTTCGATCACCAGGCGCTCCAGGCCAATGTTGGTCTCGCCCTGGGACAGGCCCTGCACGCCAACGATCGCGCCGCCACGCTGGGCGATCTGCTGGCAGACGCCGCGCAACTGGTCGGAGTGACCGTGATGCAGTACGGCATCGAACACCACTTCGTCCTTGTTCCAGTCGGCAACGCGCTTGATCCGCGCCTGCACTTCCTTCGGCAGACGGGCGAACAAGGCCTTGCTCAGCTCGGTTTCCGGCCACACCGCCGAACCGCCCACCGCCAGCACCGCCGCCAGTTGCGTCAGCAGATCACCTTCAACTTCCGCCAGGCACAGCACGTGCTCGCGCGGCAGGATCGCGTAGCTGTTTTTCTCGCCGGTCGGGCCAGCCAGCACGCGGGTGATGCCGCTCTGCGATTGCGCTGCGTATTGCACGCACAGAGTGCTCAGGTCGGCGAACTTGTTGTTGTCGGCCCAGGCTTTCAACGCGTTCAACGATTGGCTCATGGCATCGCGCAAGCGCACGTCCGGGGCGACGATGGCATCACCACGGGCGAAGGATTGTTCGATGGCGTCGGCAGGGCGTGTCGACAACAGGCGGTACAGATACAGCGGGCCACCGGCTTTCGGGCCAGTACCCGACAGGCCTTCGCCGCCGAACGGCTGCACGCCGACCACGGCACCGACGATGTTGCGGTTGACGTAGACGTTACCGGCGTTGACGTTGTCGATCACCTTGGCGATGGTCTCGTCGATGCGCGTGTGCACGCCCAGCGTCAGGCCATAACCGGAGGCGTTGATCTGGCCGATGAGTTGATCCAGCTCTTTGCGCTTGTAGCGCACCACGTGCAGTACCGGGCCGAAGATTTCGCGTTGCAGTTCGTCGAAGCTTTCCAGCTCGATCAGGGTCGGCATGACGAAGGTGCCGCGCTTGACCTCTTCGCTGTCGGCAATCGCCACCTGGTAAACATTGCGACCTTTGTCGCGCATGCCCTGGATGTGCTTGTCGATGCCGGCCTTGGCTTCGGCGTCGATCACCGGGCCGATGTCCACGGACAGACGCTCGGGGTTGCCGAGACGGCTTTCGGCCATGGCACCTTTGAGCATTTCGATGACGCGATCGGCGGAATCTTCCTGCAGGCACAGCACGCGCAATGCCGAGCAGCGCTGACCGGCACTGTCGAAGGCCGACGACACTACGTCGATCACCACTTGTTCAGTCAGTGCCGAGGAATCGACGATCATCGCGTTCTGTCCACCGGTTTCGGCGATCAGCGGAATCGGACGGCCCTGGCTGTCGAGACGGCCAGCGATGTTGCGTTGCAGCAAGCGCGCGACTTCGGTGGAACCCGTGAACATCACGCCTTTGACGCGCTCATCGCCAACCAGACCGGCGCCGACGGTTTCACCGCGCCCCGGCAGCAGTTGCAGCACGCCTTCCGGGATGCCGGCTTCGAGCATCAGGCGCACGGCCTGAGCGGCGACCAGCGGAGTCTGCTCGGCCGGTTTGGCCAGTACCGGGTTACCGGCAGCCAATGCCGCAGCGACCTGGCCGCTGAAGATTGCCAGCGGGAAGTTCCACGGGCTGATGCACACCACCGGACCGAGTGGGCGGTGGGCGTCATTGCTGAAATCGTTGCGCGCCTGCACTGCGTAGTAACGCAGGAAATCGACGGCTTCGCGGACTTCGGCGATGGCGTTGGCGTAGGTCTTGCCGGCTTCGCGAGCCAGCAGGCCCATCAGCGGCTGGATCTCGCCTTCCATCAGGTCAGCGGCACGTTCCAAGATCGCCGCACGTTCGGCCGGCGGCGTGGCCTGCCAGATCGGCGCGGCGTTCAGCGCGCATTGAATGGCGTTGTCGACGTCTTCGACCGTAGCTTCTTGAACGTGACCGACCACATCGCGGTGATCGGACGGGTTCAGCACCGCGACCGGCGTTTCGTTGCTGGAGGCGCAACCGAGCATCGGCGCGGCTTTCCAGTCGTTGTGCGCGGTGGCGAGCAGGGCGCAGGACAGCGAGGCCAGACGATGTTCGTTAGCCATGTCGATGCCGCTGGAGTTGGCGCGCTCGGCACCGTACAGATCACGCGGCAGCGGAATGCGCGGGTGCGGCAGGCCAAAACCGCCTTCGACGGTGGCCATCTGCTCGATCTGTGCCACCGGATCGGCCACCAGTTCCTGGATCGAAATCGACTGGTCGGCGATGCGGTTGACGAACGAAGTGTTCGCGCCGTTTTCCAGCAAGCGACGTACGAGGTAAGCCAGCAGGGTTTCGTGAGTGCCGACCGGTGCGTACACACGGCACGGACGGTTCAGCTTGCCTTCGGCAACCTTGCCTACAACTTGTTCGTAGAGCGGTTCACCCATGCCGTGCAGGCACTGGAACTCGTACTGGCCCGGGTAATAGTTCTGACCGGCGATGTGGTAGATCGCCGACAGGGTGTGGGCGTTGTGCGTAGCGAATTGCGGGTAGATGACTTCCGGTACCGACAGCAGTTTGCGTGCGCACGCAATGTAGGAAACGTCGGTGTAAACCTTGCGGGTGTAGACCGGATAGCCTTCCAGACCTTCGACTTGGGCGCGCTTGATTTCGCTGTCCCAGTACGCGCCTTTTACCAGACGGATCATCAGGCGATGACGGCTGCGGCGGGCCAGATCGATCACGTAGTCGATCACGTACGGGCAACGCTTCTGGTAAGCCTGGATGACGAAACCGATGCCGTTCCAGCCGGTCAGTTGCGGCTCGAAGCACAGACGTTCGAGCAGATCCAGCGACAGCTCGAGGCGGTCGGCTTCTTCGGCGTCGATGTTCAGGCCGATGTCGTATTGCTTGGCCAGCAGGGTCAGCGACAGCAGGCGCGGGTACAGCTCGTCCATCACCCGCTCGTACTGCGCACGGCTGTAACGCGGGTGCAGTGCCGAGAGCTTGATGGAAATGCCCGGGCCTTCATAAATTCCGCGGCCGTGGGATGCTTTGCCGATCGAATGGATCGCTTGTTCGTACGAGGCCAGGTATTTTTGCGCGTCGACTTCGGTGAGTGCCGCTTCACCGAGCATGTCGTAGGAGTAACGGAAGCCCTTGGCTTCGAACTTGCTCGCATTGGCCAGTGCTTCGGCGATGGTTTCGCCGGTCACGAACTGCTCGCCCATCAGGCGCATGGCCATGTCGACGCCCTTGCGGATCATCGGTTCGCCGCTCTTGCCGATGATGCGGCTCAGCGACGAGGTCAGGCCGGCTTCGTTGTGGGTGGAAACCAGTTTGCCAGTCAGCAGCAGGCCCCAGGTCGCAGCGTTGACGAACAGCGAAGGGCTGTTGCCCAGGTGCGGATGCCAGTTGCCGGTGCTGATCTTGTCGCGGATCAGCGCATCGCGGGTGCCTTTGTCCGGGATGCGCAGCAACGCTTCGGCCAGGCACATCAGCGCCACGCCTTCCTGGGACGACAGGGAGAACTCCTGCAGCAGGCCCTGAACAATGCCCGCACGACCGCCGGCACTTTTCTGGTTACGCAGTTTTTCGGCGATGGTCGCCGCGAGCTTGTTGGTGGCTTCGGCCATCGGTGCTGGCAGGCGCGCCTGCTCGATCAGCATCGGCACCACTTCCGGCTCAGGGCGGCGGTAGGCGGCGGTGATCGAAGCACGCAGAACCGATTGCGGCAGAATGCTTTCAGCGAATTCGAGGAAGCATTGGTGAGCGTGATCGGTCTGCACTTCGCCCGCGTCATCGGCGTCTTTGGCGGTCAAACCGTTCAACTCGGTCAGGGTTGCACCACCCTCGAGTTTTTCCAGGTAATTGAAAATTGCCTGCTTGATCAGCCAGTGCGGCGTGCGATCAATCGAGGTTGCGGCAGCCTTCAGGCGCTCGCGGGTCGGGTCATCGAGTTTGACCCCAAGGGTGGTGGTAGCCATATTTTTATCCTCATGGTTGCCACAGTTGCGTGGCATCAGCTGGCCGCAAGATTAGCCGTGCGTTGAATGAGGTGCAACCGGGTGCAACCCTTTTTTTGCCGGAATAATACGCAGCTCGTCAGGAAATAATTTCTGGTACGAAAGTGCTGCTCCTGCTTGGTGCTTTTGCTTCTAGCAAAGAGCCATGACTGCGACAAAAGGGAGCAAAAACGGGGTGATCGTCGATTAATCCGACTGGGTGCAACTAATTCTCGCGAAACTGGTTGCACCTTATTTGCTTTGTTGCATAGCATTCGCCGCCAAGGTGCAACCGGGAATAACCCGGTGCACCGGCTGATGGCTTTCCTGGGGAAACATCAGTCTTAAATGCGCGGGATCCCGGATCGTCTGCCAAACGTCGTCGTTTGCGAGCGGTTCACCACCGCCGCTACATAAAAACAAAGCCAGGGCGTAACTCAATGAGCGTAAGCAATCCAACCCTGATCACATTCGTGATCTACATCGCAGCAATGGTGCTGATCGGCTTGATGGCCTATCGCTCCACCAACAACCTTTCCGACTATATTCTCGGTGGTCGCAGCCTCGGCAGCGTAGTCACCGCGCTGTCTGCCGGTGCCTCCGACATGAGCGGCTGGTTGCTGATGGGCCTGCCGGGCGCCATCTACATGTCCGGTCTGTCCGAAAGCTGGATCGCCATCGGCCTGATCGTCGGTGCCTACCTGAACTGGCTGTTTGTCGCCGGCCGTCTGCGTGTGCAGACCGAGCACAACGGCGATGCCCTGACTCTGCCGGATTACTTTTCCAGCCGTTTCGAAGATAAAAGCGGCTTGCTGCGGATCATCTCGGCGATCGTGATTCTGGTGTTCTTTACCATCTACTGCGCTTCCGGCATCGTCGCTGGTGCCCGTCTGTTCGAAAGCACGTTCGGCATGACCTACGAAACGGCGCTGTGGGCCGGTGCGGCGGCTACGATTGCCTACACCTTCATCGGCGGTTTCCTCGCGGTGAGCTGGACCGACACCGTCCAAGCCACGCTGATGATCTTCGCGCTGATCCTTACGCCGATCATCGTCCTGCTGGCCACTGGCGGCGTTGACACCACGTTCCTCGCCATCGAAGCGCAAGATCCGAGCAACTTCGACATGCTCAAAGGCACCACCTTCATCGGCATCATCTCGCTGATGGGCTGGGGTCTGGGCTACTTCGGCCAGCCGCACATCCTTGCGCGTTTCATGGCGGCGGATTCGGTGAAGTCGATCGCCAAGGCGCGTCGCATTTCCATGGCCTGGATGATCCTGTGCCTGGGCGGCACCGTTGCGGTGGGCTTCTTCGGTATCGCCTATTTCTCGGCGCACCCGGAAGTCGCCGGTCCTGTGACCGAGAACCCGGAGCGCGTGTTCATCGAACTGGCGAAAATCCTCTTCAACCCATGGGTTGCCGGTGTACTGCTGTCGGCCATTCTGGCGGCGGTGATGAGCACCCTGAGCTGCCAGTTGCTGGTGTGCTCGAGCGCCCTGACCGAAGACTTCTATAAAGCCTTCCTGCGCAAGTCCGCTTCGCAACTGGAGCTGGTCTGGGTCGGTCGTGCCATGGTGCTGCTGGTAGCCCTGATTGCTATCGCGCTGGCTGCCAACCCGGAAAACCGCGTACTGGGCCTGGTGTCCTACGCCTGGGCCGGTTT
This sequence comes from Pseudomonas sp. AC083, assembly GCF_979253165.1. Lineage (NCBI taxonomy): Bacteria > Pseudomonadati > Pseudomonadota > Gammaproteobacteria > Pseudomonadales > Pseudomonadaceae > Pseudomonas > Pseudomonas sp. AC083. The sequence goes on along the minus strand of NZ_CEEDDH010000018.1, from coordinate 46,920 downwards.
CGGTGCTGCATTCGGTCCGGTGGTGCTGATTTCGGTGGTCTGGAAAGACATGACCCGCAACGGCGCACTGGCCGGTATTCTGGTCGGCGCGATCACCGTGGTGGTCTGGAAGCATTTCGAACTGCTGGGTCTGTACGAAATCATTCCGGGCTTCATCTTCGCCAGCCTGGCCATCTACTTTGTCAGCAAGGCGGGTGAGCCGACTCGCGGCATGGTTGAGCGTTTCGAGGCAGCGGAAAAAGACTTCCATCTGAACAAGTGATGGACTGAGCTTCGGCTCACCTGAAAACGGCCCGTTTCCTACAGGAAGCGGGCCGTTTTTTTGTTGCCTGTGATTTCTCGAATCCTGTGGAAATCCATTGTGGGAGCGAGCCTGCTCGCGAATGCGATTGATCATTCAATGAATGTGTCGACTGACATGCCGCTTTCGCGAGCAGGCTCGCTCCCACAGGGTGGGTGGCAGGTTTGATTGAATTGTCTGTAGTCGAACGGCCGAATTAACAAGGTCCTTTCAGCAATCCACGTAGGGCAAATCTGAATTTCCCGTCACCTGCTCAGCACCCCTTGCCCCTCATGCAGAATCGCCCGCCCTCACACTGCAGAGAGACATCGGATGTTCGCGCCTGCCAATCAACCGCGTTTCACGTTGACACTCGAAGGCGCCCGGCATGACCTCAAAGTCCTTGAGTTCACGGGCAGGGAAGCCATCAGCCAACCCTTTCGCTTCGAGCTGGAACTGGTCAGCGAGCGGCCGGATCTGGATCTGGAAAGCCTGCTGCATGGTCAGGCGTTTCTGAGTTTCGATGCTCAGGGTTGCGGTATTCATGGTCAGATTTATCAGGTCGGGCAGGGCGATTCCGGGAAACGTCTGACACGCTATCACCTCAGTCTTGTCCCGCGTCTGACGTATCTGGGGCATCGCATCAACCAGCGGATTTTTCAGCATCAGAGCGTGCCGCAGATCATCACGCAGATCCTCAAGGATCATTCGATCCTGCGCGATGCCTTTGAATTTCGCCTGGGCAGCGAATACCCGGAGCGCGAGTACTGCGTGCAATACGCCGAAAGCGATCTGGCCTTTATCCAGCGCCTGTGTGCCGAAGTCGGCATTCATTACCACTTTCACCACAGCCCCGAAGGCCATCTGCTGGTATTCGGCGACGACCAGACCGTGTTCCCCAAGCTGCCCGAGCCGACGCTGTATTTGCCGGGCAGCGGCATGTCGGCGGGGGCGCCGGCGATTCAACGTTTCAATGTGCGCGTGGAAACCCGCACCAGCGTCGTCACTCGGCGCGACTACAACTTCGAAAAACCACGGCTGTCTCTGGAAAGTCGCAGTGACGGCGAGCAGCGTCCGGTGCTGGAGGACTATCTCTTCCCCGGCCAATTCAGTGATCGTGAAACCGGCAAACAGCTGACTCGGCGAGCGCTGGAACGGCACGTCGCCGATTACCGTCAGGCCGAGGGTAGCAGCGACGAGTCTTCATTGGTCTGCGGCCATTTTCTGCAACTCACCGAGCATCCGCGCAGCGACTGGAATGATCTGTGGTTGCTCACCTGTGTCGAGCATCGCGGCCGTCAGCCGCAGGTGCTGGAGGAATCGGTGACCAGCGATGGCGAATCCTTTCAGGGCTACCGCAATACTTTCGTCGCCACGCCGTGGGACGTGGTCTTTCGTCCGGCACTGTGCCCGGAAAAACCGCGCATGTCGGGCTACCAACCTGCCGTGGTCACCGGCCCGAAAGACCTGGAAATCCATTGCGATGAATATGGCCGGGTCAAAGTGCAACTGGCCTGGGACCGCGATGGCGAATTGAACGAGCACTCCAGTTGCTGGCTGCGCGTCGCGACCGGTTGGGCTCACGATCACTACGGCAGCGTGTTGATTCCGCGCGTCGGCATGGAAGTGCTGGTCGGCTTCATTGATGGCGATGCCGACAAGCCGCTGGTCATGGGTTGCCTGCCGAATGCGGCGACCCCGGTGCCGCTGGATCTGCCGGCAGACAAGACCCGAAGCGTGTTCCGCAGCCAGAGCAGTCCCGGCGGTGGCGGTTATAACGAACTGCGCATCGAGGACAAAAAGGGCGCCGAGGAAATCTACCTGCGTGCCCAGCGCAACTGGACCCAGCATGTGCTCAACGACCAGCAGTTGCAGGTCGATAATCAGCGCAGTGTGGTGGTCGCCGGCACCGCCCGCCATGAACTCAAAGCCGACGAGCAACGCATCACCCACGGCCAGCGCCAGACCGAAGTCAGGCAGGATGATCATTTGTCCGTGCTCGGCAACCGACAGGTTCGGGTAAACAGCCAGGCCACCAGCGCCTCGGCGCAGATCCATATCAGCGCAGGCCAGCAAGTGGTCATTGATGGCGGCGCGAGCGCGACGATTCAGGCCGGCGGACAGTGGATCAACATCGGCCCCGGCGGAATTTTCAGCAGCGTGCCGATTGTTGTGGGTGGCTCACCAATGGCGGCAACGAGTGCGGCACCGGTGGTGCCGGGCTTGCCAGAGAAACTGGTCGCTGCGCCGGCGGCGATTCTCACCGCCGCACAGATCATGAGTCTCAAAGGTGATGCGCCTTTCTGCGAGGAGTGTGAGCGGTGCAAGGACGGTGTCTGTGCAGCCTGAACAATTGACGCCCGAAGATTGGCTGGCGCGGCAGCCGCTGCACGCGTCGGAGCAATTGATCGCAATTTTCAGCCGCGCCAGCGATGCCGATGCTTTCAAAGCCTGGCAGGGCACGGCGAATCCGGTCTGGGCCGAGACCATTTATGCCGAGTGGGACGCGGTGATGCCCTTTGTGGGAATTGTCGCTGCAGACAGTGAGTTTTTACGCTGGGTGATGGAAACCGACTCGCGGGACTGGGGGTGGCTGGCGGTGTCTTCGGCGGATCTTGACGTGCTGGTCGAACATTTCCGCAGCCTGACTCAAGTGCTGATGCCGGACGGTAAAGCGGTGTTTTTCCGCTTTTGGGATGGTCGGTTTCTGCTGCCTCTTTTGCAGTCTGACGAGGTCATTCCCGCGCAATTGCTGCCAGTCGTTTCACGAGCCTTGATCAATGGCCAGGCCATTGAAATCGGGGGCCGTGCGCTGGTTTCGGGGCGGGTCTTTCCGTGGTGGAGCGTGCCGCAATCGCTGTTGGCGCAGACTGATGCAAGCGTACGCATCGCCAATGCTTTGCAATGGCTGAGCGAGGAGCAACCGGCCGTGTTCGAGGCGTTTCCCGAGGCTGTTTTGCGCTGCAAGGTTGGGCAGTTTTTCAAATTATCGATGTCGGAAGATTCGTCACGATCGGCGCTTCTGGAGTTTTTGCTGGCAGAGGCAGAGTGAAATTTCGGGGCAAGCACTTCGGACGTTTCCTTCGAATCGCGGCGGTTTTCATGAACTGGTGCGTGGTGAGTTGCAGGGATAGTCTTTTCGTTGTCACTGCGAGAGCGGTGGCAGGGTGAAGGATCCCCGCATTCATGACGTTACAGTTCGTTGGCTTTTTGCGGCACTTGGTTCAAGTCCGTAAGATCGTTCGCGGCGGCTGTGCGTGGGGCACGCTTCGGCGTGGCCGAGGTCCATGATTGCTCGGTTCCTACTCCTGCGCACAGCTGCCACCCTAACCCGTAGGAAGGTGTGATGGCGGCTCACGTTTATCAATCATGGGACCCGGAAAATGACCAATATGCATACTGATCCACCCTACGAAAAAATCACGCCTCACCCCGACAACCGCTTCATGGCCCTCACCGGCAATTGCAGCGACATGCCCAGCCTGTTCGTCGACACCCACGTGCCCCTCGACATCCTCATGGACGCCGCCAACCACCGCATCCGCGCCGTGGTCCAGGTCCTGGAAAACATGTGCATGCGCGGCTCGATCGAATGCGACTCCGTGATCCTCAGCGACTTTGCCCTGCTGTGCGCGATTCCATTGCGGGATGGCTGTGATGTGCTGGACGTCATCGGCAAGCGCCTGCGCAGCTTGCCCGCCTGAAGATCAAAAGATCGCAGCCTTCGGCAGAGTGAGCGCCTATCCCGTGTGAGCTGCCGAAGGCTGCGATCTTTTGAAATCAGAGTGTCAGTCAGAGATATACGCATCTTGAGTTTTGATAAAGCGGTTGAACGCTTCGGAGTTGTAGATCTTCAGGCACGCAAGTAGCACTACTTTCTCATTTGAGTGTTTGCTGCGTGAAGATGTCTGCTCGTAAGCCGCCAACACGTAGCTCAGTGTTTCTTTATAGGGGTCGTGCAGCACTTGCAGCGTGTCTTCGTTTTGCAGGATGGAATGCAGGCCGTTGCCCATGAACGAATAGGCATCGGCGGACACTGCAATGTCTGTTCTCAGGGCTGATTGCTCATTGAATGGCGCCAGGACGCAATGGCTCAGGCCATAGTTCTTGAGTGCCTGACGTGCTTGTTCAATATGGATTTCGCCGAGGGCGAGGCATGGGTTTAGCAGGCTGAGCAGGAAAATGATCAGATAGCGCATGAGTTTTTGACGTCCTGTCCTTCAAGTTTTAGCCAGTTTAACGCCATGAAAGCAAAGCCCCTCACCCTAACCCTCTCCCAGAGGGAGAGGGGACTGACCGAGTTGTCTGGGTGATGTACGCCGACCTGCGACTTCAGTGGTGAACTCGCTTGGCCAAGCCTGGATGGTGGTGTTCTTTCTGGGGACTGATCGTCTCACGACTTGCGACTTGCGCGCTTATCTACGCTTGGCCAAGCCTGAGATCACGTCGATCATTCAGGTCGATGTAACTCGCAAGATCACTACCGTCAGTCCCCTCTCCCTCCGGGAGAGGGCTAGGGTGAGGGCAGGCTTTTGTCCGCTCGGCTGCCAGCCCCTGACTTGCCGCCCGGTAAAAGGTAAACTTTGCGCCCTTCGCAGGAGCAGCCATGAATTATCGTCACGCCTTCCATGCCGGCAATCACGCCGATGTGTTCAAACACCTGACCTTGACACGCCTCATCGCTCTGATGTCGCGCAAGGAGCAGCCGTTTGCCTATCTCGACACGCACGCCGGCATCGGTCTGTATGACTTGCAGGGCGATCAGGCCAATCGCACCGGCGAGTACCTGGAAGGCATTGCGCGGTTGTGGGCTCAGCCGGATCTGCCGGCGCTGACCGCCGACTACATGAAGGTGCTGCACGAGATGAACCCGGATGGCCAGTTGCGCTATTACCCGGGTTCGCCGGAGCTGGCACGGCGTCTGACGCGGCCGCAGGATCGGGTGATGCTCAACGAGAAGCATCCCGAAGATGGCGTGTTGCTTAAGGACAACATGGCCGGCGATCGGCGGGTGAAAGTGCATCTGGGCGAGGGCTGGCATGTGGCGCGGGCGATGTTGCCGGTGCAGGAGAAGCGCGTGGTGATGCTGATCGATCCGCCGTTCGAGCAACTCGACGAGATGCAGCGTTGCGCGGCGTCGATGAAAGAAGCCATCGGCCGCATGCGCCAGACTGTGGCTGCGATCTGGTATCCGGTGAAGGATCAGCGTGCACTGCGGCGTTTCTATCAGGACCTGGCAGGCACGGGTGCACCGAAGTTGCTGCGTGTGGAGCTGCTGGTGCATCCGCTGGACACACCGAACAGCCTGAACGGTTCCGGGCTGGCGATCGCCAATCCGCCGTGGGGGCTGGAGGAAGAATTGCGTGAGTTGCTGCCGTGGTTGTCGAAGAAACTGGGGCAGACCCAGGGTGGCTGGCAGATGGATTGGCTGATTGCCGAGAGCTGATCGCCGAGCGATCGTTCCCACGCTCCGCGTGGGAATGCCTCAATGGACGCTCTGCGTCCGCTGTCAGGACGCGGAGCGTCCCGGGCTGCATTCCCACGCAGAGCGTGGGAACGATCAGGCGGGGTTAGTTGCCCGCAAGGCTTGCTGGCATGCACACGCCGGTGCCGCCAATCCCGCAGTAACCTTCAGGGTTCTTCGCCAGATACTGCTGGTGATACGCCTCGGCAAAGTACACGGTCGGGGCCTGGTCGATCTCGGTGCTGATTTCACCCAGACCGGCCTTGGCCAGTTCCGCCTGATACACGTCTTTGCTTTTCAGTGCCGCATCCAGTTGCTCCGGGGTGGTGGCGTAGATCACCGAGCGGTACTGAGTGCCGATGTCGTTGCCCTGACGCATGCCCTGAGTCGGGTTGTGCAGTTCCCAGAACATCGCCAGCAGCTCTTCATAGCTGACTTGGGCCTTGTCATACACCACCAATACCACTTCGGCGTGGCCGGTCAGGCCCGAGCAGACTTCTTCGTACGTCGGGTTCGGCGTGAAGCCGCCGGCGTAACCGACGACTGTGCTGACCACGCCTTTGCGCTGCCAGAAACGTCGTTCCGCGCCCCAGAAGCAACCCAGACCGAAAATCGCGAAGTCGACGTCCTGAAAGAATGGACCGAGCAGCGGGGTGTCTTCGAAGACGAAGTGTTTTTCCGGCAGGGTCATCGGGGTTTCGCGGCCGGGCAGGGCTTGTTCTTTGGTTGGAAGCACGTTTTTGTTCACCAGAATTTCCGAGCGCAGAACCATGAGCGTTCCTCTCAGTCAGGTTGGAGGTAAAAAGTCAGACCGCCAGTGTGCCGAATGATGCCGAGTTAATCACTACCCAATGTAGGAGCTGCCGAAGGCTGCGATCTTTTGATTTTGCTTTTTAAAAACCAGATCAAAAGATCGCAGCCTTCGGCAGCTCCAGAGGGCGGCATGTTATGGCGAGAATGGGGTAGAGGGGTTAGAGACAGAGCGGCCCACGCGGATAGCGCTTGAGCGCTTTGATCAGCTCATCGCCCGGAATCGGTCGGTCGAACAGATAACCCTGACCGACGTCGCAACGATGCCGGCGCAGGAACGCCAGTTGCTCGGCGGTTTCGATGCCTTCGGCGACAACTTTGAGTTTCAGGTTGTGGGCCATGGCGATCACGGCGGAGGTGATTTCCATGTCGTCCTGGTTGTCGGGGATTTCATGGATGAAGCTGCGATCGATCTTGATGATGTCGATCGGGAATTTCTTCAGATAGCTCAGCGACGAGTAGCCGGTGCCGAAGTCATCCATGGCCAGGGTCAGGCCCAGGCGTTTGAGCTGGTCGAGCTGCAAATGCGTGTCTTCGGTGGCTTCCAGCAACAAGCCTTCGGTCAGCTCGAGTTCGAGCAGATTGGCCGGCAGCGCTTCTTCCCTGAGGATGTTGGCGATCGAGGCGACCAGATCCGGATCGGAGAACTGTTTCGGTGACAGATTGATTGCCACCTGCAGATTGCCCAGGCCGGCAGCGGTCAGGGATTTGCTCATGCGACACGCCTGACGAGCAATCCACTTGCCGATCGGAATGATCAGGCCGGTTTCCTCGGCGACGCTGATGAACTGGTCCGGGCGAATCATGCCGCGTTCCGGGTGGTTCCAGCGCAACAGCGCTTCCATGCCCAGCAGGCGACCGCTGCGCAGGCACAGCTTGGGCTGGTAGAACACGTCCAGTTCGTTCTGCGTGAGGGCGCGGCGCAGGTTGTTCTCGACGAACAGTTTGTAACTGGCTTCGGCGTTCAGCGCTTCAGTGAACACCTGCAACTGGTGTTTGCCGTTGGCCTTGGCCTTGTGCAGCGCCAGGCCGGCGTTGCGCATCAGGGTTTGCGGATCGCGCCCGTGCAGCGGCGCGCAGGCCAGGCCGACGGAGCCGGTGACGCTGATCAACTGATTGTCGACGAACATCGGCTTGTCGAGGGTCATCAGCAACTGACTGGCGATCTGCTGCCCGGCTTCAAGGTCGGTGTCGTCGAGCAACACGGCGAATTCGTTACTGGCAAAACGCGCCAGACTGCCACTCGGGCTGAGGCTGTTGCGCAGGCGCCGGGCGAGGCTGATCAACAGTTTGTCGCCAGTCTGGTGGCCGAGGCTGTCGTTGATCCGCTTGAAATTGTCGATGTCCACCAGCAACAGGCTGATCGGCGTATCGCTGTCGCGGGCGAAGCGCTCATCGAGATTGCGGATGAATGCCGGACGGTTGCCGAGGTTGGTCAGGTTGTCGGTGTAGGCCAGGCGCTCGATACGTTGCTGCGCGAGTTTAGTCTGGGTGATGTCTTCGTAGATGCCGATGTAATGCGTGAGCTCACGGTTATCGCCGTAGACCTTGGAGATCGACAGCTGGCCCCAGTACGGTTCGAGGTTCTTGCGGCGGCTTTTGAATTCGCCCTGCCAGCTGTTGCTCTGGGCCAGCGCCGAAGGCGCGTCGAACAGCAGTTCGCTGAGGTTTTCCAGCGCCGGCAATTCCGACAGGCGCTGGCCGTGGACTTCCTCGGTGGTGTACTGGGTGATCGCGGTGAAGCTCGGGTTGACGTACTCGACCACGCCGTCGCAGTTGACCAGCAAAAAGGCGTTGGCGCTTTGCTCGACCGCGCGCTGAAACAGATGCAGGGCGCTAGTGGCGGTACGCCGGTTGTGATTGTTGATCACTTGCGCAAACTGGTCGGCCAATTCGCCGGCAAAGGCGATTTCGTCGGACTGCCAGGCACGGGTCACGCCGGTCTGTTCCAGGCACAACACGCCGACTACCTGGCCGTCGACGCGAATGCTGGCATCGAGCATGGCGTTGACGTCACGCGGACGCATCGCCTCGGCCATCTCGCGGGTGCGCGGGTCGTGCATGGCGTTGTGGGCATCGATGGCGCGGCTGCTGTGCAGGGCTTCCATGTAATCGGGGAAGCCGCTGATATCGATCGGCTCCGGCAGCAGGTATTCCTGAGTTGCGCGGTGGTAGGCGGAGATCGGCAGCAAGCGCTGGCCTTCGAGGTTCCACAGGCTGGCGCAGTCGATTTCGTAGATATCGCAGGCGCAGCGGGTGATCAGCTCCGCGGCTTCCTGTAGCGAGTTGTGCGTGCTGTAGCGCTGGCGTGCGAGTAGCAGAATCAGATCCTGCTGGGCGCGCACGCGGTCCAGATGCTGCAGTTGTTCCTGCTGGGCACGCTGGTTCAGCTCAAGGGCGATTTGCAGGCGCGAGTTCTGGGTTTCCAGATCCACCGAAGGCAGCGCCTGGGTTTCGTCGAACACCTCGTCGACCGCCAGCAGATAGCCGCGCAGCAAGTGCCGGTTGTGCTGTTTGTAAGCTTCGCCCAGCTCGAGCATGTTCAACGCGCCGGCGGCGGTGTGCAGGGTGTAGCGCACCACGTAATGCGCGCTTTTGCTTAGTTGCTGCTGGATCGCGTCATGCAGTTGGTAGCGCGCTTCGGGCTCCATCAGGCTGGCGTAGGGCGAGCCGACCAGTGCGCAGAGCTCGACGGCCGGCTGGCCAAACTGGCGTTCGCAGTTGGGATCAAGGAACAGCATCGCCCAACTGGCTTCATTCAAGCGCTCGAAACGCAGCATGCCGAGCCGCGAGGGCACAGGCAACTGCGTCACTACCTCGGCCGCCATACGGCTGGCGGCATCGGGCTGGCTCTTCATGAAGGAAACTCGCTTGGAAATATGCTGAATGCGCCGGGCTCTCGCCCTCTTGTCTGTTGGCTGCGGCAAGGTTGCATCATTGCGGCACCGACTGACAAGAGAGATGAAGGCCAAGTGCTATAAGAATATGTCGGCTGCAGTGAACATTTCTCCAGTGCACAACTGAAATGAGCAGAAGATCGCAGCCTTGAACAACTCTTGCAGGCGCCGCGTAGCCATACAGGAGGTGCCGAAGGCTGCGATCTTTTGGTGTTTCAACGCAATTTCATACTGATCGACTGCAACTTCTTGCCATCGCGGTCATGGTAATTGACCAATATCTGATCAGCCTCAACGACCACATGCGCAAAATTGTCCTGACTCACCACGGCACTGGTGAGCTCGTGCCGATAATCCCCGGCTACCGTGCGCACCAGCGGTTGATCGAGGATAAACGTTGAAGCCTTGGCATACGGCAGCAATTTGCTGTTGTGCAACGGCGAGGACACGATGGTGTGGACCTCGAAATCGGTGTCCTCGCTGTGACTCAAGCGACTGGTCAGCGAGCCATGGACGTCGCCGGAGACGAACACCACGTTCTTGATCCGGTGAGTGCGGATGGTTTCCAGCAGGCGCAGACGCTGCTCGGGAAAAGCTTTCCAGGCATCGTCACCGTTGAACTTGCGATCGGGATAGAACATCACGCTGGTCACCACGAACTTCACCCGTGCCGGGCTATGGATCAGCCATTGCAGCAGGGCCTGTTCTTGCTCGATGTCGAGAATGCGCCGGTCATCCTTCGACAAGTTGCGTCGGGTGCGACTGTCGGTGACGAACCAGGCGATATCGCTGTCGCCGAACTGATACCAATAATGCTTCAAGGTATTCCGGTCTATCTGGCCCTCGCTGTTATATGCGTAAACCGGGCTGTGGCTGGCTTGATAAAGTTCATAAGCGGCCATGGCGTTGCGATACAAGTCCTTGTCCGCATCTTTTGCATTGGCGGGCCAGTTATCTTCTATTTCATGATCGTCGAGCATCATGTAAGTCGATGTATTGGACATCAATCGTTGAATATTCGGTTGCGAGAATGCCGTTCGATACTTCTTCAGAATGTCTTTGGCTTCGCGATCCGGTGCAATGATATTCAAATCATCTACATACACTTGATCGCCGGTCATGATCACCGCGCTGACGGGTAGATGACTGTTCTCGACAAGTTGATTGATCGAGCCAAAGATGCGATCGCCCAGTTGCGGCAACGAAGCAATGCCCGCGGTAATCCGCAGATAACGGCAAGATCCGACGATAAAGCCCCGGGGCTGGCTGGCTTGCGCGGTGCGGGTACGAAAGCGGTAGAGCTGTCGCGGCCATTGCAGTGGAAACTCCACCACTGTGTCGATGGTGTGTACCGGATTCATCGGGCTTAACCAGCCGGCTTGATATTCGTATTCACAATCGGCGTCCAGATCCTGTAATACCAATACGCCTGACATGTCGTTGGCTGGGTGCAAAAGTGCAAATACGCTGTTCGACCATTTTTCCGTTCCGGCCTTGCGGGCGCGAACTCCGGCAAATACGCGTTTTTTGTCCTGTTGTTCGCCGCGCATGAAAATGCGCACTTCGTTAGTTGTGGCGTGGCCCACGATGGGGCCGATAGTCGGTTTGAACATGATCGATTCCGTTCGAGATTTTAATAAGATGAATTAAATAAGCGGAGCGCATTGAAGCAACTTTCCTGAGCAGAGGTTAGTTGGCTGGCGGCAGAAAATATTGGCGTTAAGTGGACCAGACCTGTGGCCGATGTCAGCGCAGGTTGTAGGAAAGAGGCGCGATCCGGTTTATTTCAGGCAAAAAAAAGCCCCGTCAATTGACGGGGTTGAGGTACGAGCGTGTGGCGCTCGAAAGGGTGCAGCAAGCGGCCCTCCGTCGCCGGAGGGCCGTTTGGGTTACAGCAGGATGGTACGGATGTCGCCCAACAGGCTGCCCAGACGCTGAGTGAAGCGTGCAGCAGCAGCGCCGTTGATCACGCGGTGATCGTAGGACAGCGACAGTGGCAGCATCAGCTTCGGCTGGAAGGCTTTGCCGTCCCAGACTGGCTGGATGGTTGCCTTGGAAACACCAAGGATCGCCACTTCCGGCGCGTTGACGATCGGCGTGAAGCCGGTGCCGCCAATGTGGCCGAGGCTGGAAATGGTGAAGCAGGCGCCCTGCATCTCGTCCGAAGACAGCTTCTTGGTGCGGGCTTTTTCAGCCAGCGAAGCCGCTTCAGCAGCCAGTTGCAGCAGGCTCTTCTGGTCGACGTTCTTGATCACCGGCACCAGCAGGCCATCCGGGGTGTCGACGGCGAAGCCGATGTTCACGTATTTCTTGCGGATGATCGCCTTGCCGCTTGGTGCCAGCGAACTATTGAAGTCCGGCAGCTCCTTGAGCAGGTGCGCGCAGGTCTTGAGCAGTAGCGGCAGGATGGTCAGCTTGACGCCAGCCTTCTCGGCCACGGCTTTCTGCGCTACACGGAAGGCTTCCAGCTCGGTGATGTCTGCCGAGTCGAATTGCGTGACGTGTGGCACGTTCAGCCAGCTGCGGTGCAGGTTGGCAGCGCCGACCTGCATCAGGCGGGTCATCGGCACTTCTTCGATTTCGCCGAAACGGCTGAAATCGACCACCGGGATCGGCGGGATGCCCGCGCCACCGGTAGCGCCGCCAGCAGCGGCCGGGGCTTCCTTGGCCTTCTGCATCATCGCCTTGACGTAAACCTGGACGTCTTCCTTGAGGATGCGACCGTGTGGACCGCTGGCGCCAACGGCGCTCAGCTCGACGCCGAACTCACGGGCCAGTTGACGCACGGCGGGGCCGGCGTGAACTTTGGCACCCGGTTTCGCTGGTGTCGCAGTCGGCGCTGCGGCTGCAGCGGCAGCAGGTGCTGCGGCAGCCGGAGCAGCAGCAGGTGCCGGAGCGCTCGGTGCAGCAGCCGCAGCCGGGGCAGCAGCAGGGGCCGCGCCTTTGACTTTGAGCTTGAGGATCAGGTCGCCGGTACCGACTTCGTCATCCAGCTTGATCGAAACGCTTTCGACCACGCCAGCGGCAGGCGATGGAATTTCCATGCTCGCCTTGTCGGATTCCAGGGTGATCAGCGACTGGTCGGCTTCGACGGTATCGCCGGCCTTGACCAACACTTCGATGATCTTCGCCTTGCCGGCCGAACCGATGTCCGGGACGTGGATGTCCTGAACGCTGTCAGCGGCCGGTGCAGCCGGAGCCGCCGCCGGGGCTGGCGCAGCGGCAGCAGCAGGCGCAGCAGCCTGAGCCGGAGCGGCCGCAGCCGGGGCCGCAGCACCCGCCACTTCCAGATCCAGAATCAGATCGCCAGTGCCGACTTCGTCGTTGAGCTTGACGCTGATGGCCTTGACCACGCCAGCGGCAGGCGACGGGATTTCCATGCTGGCCTTGTCGGACTCCAGCGTGATCAGCGATTGATCAGCCTCGACGGTGTCGCCGACCTTGACCTGAATCTCGATGATCTGCGCCTTGCCCGACGAACCGATGTCCGGCACGTGCACTTGCTGTACCGAAGCGGCAGCAGGGGCAGCGGCAGGCGCGGCAGCAGGTGCCGCAGCCGGTTTCTCTTCGGCTTTCGCAGCAGGCGCAGGTGCCGCTTCAGCGGCGCCCTCGACTTCCAGCTCAAGCAGTTCGTCGCCTTCTTTCAGACGGTCGCCCAGCTTCACTTTCAGGCTCTTGATGACGCCGGCTTTCGGGGCCGGCACTTCCATGCTGGCCTTGTCCGATTCCAGGGTCAGGATGCTCTGGTCGGCTTCGATGCGGTCGCCGACCTTCACAAACAGTTCAATTACTTCACCTTCACCGCTGCCGATGTCAGGTACGCGAATGAGTTCGCTCACAAAATGTCTCCTCAGCAGTCCAGTGGGTTGCGTTTTTCCGGGTCGATGCCGAACTTGGCGATGGCTTCAGCCACAACCTTAGGTTCGATATCACCACGGTCAGCCAGTGCTTCCAGGGCTGCCAACACCACGAAATGACGGTCGACTTCGAAGAAATGACGCAGTTTCTTGCGGCTGTCGCTGCGGCCGAAACCGTCGGTGCCCAGGACTTTGAATTCCTTGGACGGTACCCACTGACGGATCTGCTCGGCGAACAGCTTCATGTAGTCGGTAGAAGCAATGACCGGACCTTTACGGCCGTTCAGGCACTCTTCGACGTAGCTCAGCTTAGGCTTCTGGCCAGGCTTGAGGCGGTTGCTGCGCTCTACGGCGAGGCCGTCGCGACGCAGTTCGTTGAAGCTGGTAACGCTCCACACGTCAGCGCCGATGTTGAACTCTTCACGCAGGATCTTCGCCGCTTCACGCACTTCACGCAGGATGGTGCCGGAGCCCATCAGCTGAACGTGGTGCGCCGCATCGCGAGTGTCTTCCTCGAGCAGGTACATGCCTTTCTTGATGCCTTCTTCGGCACCGGCCGGCATGGCTGGCTGCTGGTACGACTCGTTCATCACGGTGATGTAGTAGAAGATGTCCTGTTGCTCTTCGGTCATCTTCTTCATGCCGTCCTGAATGATCACCGCCAGCTCGTAGCCGTAGGTCGGATCGTAGGTGCGGCAGTTCGGGATGGTCGCGGCCAGCAGGTGGCTGTGACCGTCTTCGTGCTGCAGACCTTCACCGTTCAGGGTGGTACGGCCGGCGGTGCCGCCGATCAGGAAGCCACGGGTACGGCTGTCGCCAGCGGCCCAGGCCAGGTCGCCGATACGCTGGAAGCCGAACATCGAGTAGAAGATGTAGAACGGCAGCATCGGCTGGTTGTGGCTGGAGTACGAAGTACCGGCAGCGATGAACGAGCTCATGGCGCCTGCTTCGTTGATGCCTTCTTCAAGGATCTGACCTTTCTGGTCTTCCTTGTAGAACATCACCTGGTCTTTATCGACTGGCTCGTAGAGCTGGCCGACGGAGGAGTAGATGCCCAACTGACGGAACATGCCTTCCATACCGAAGGTACGGGCTTCGTCCGGGATGATCGGGACGATGCGCGGGCCGATTTCCTTGTCCTTGACCAGTTGCGCCAGGATCCGCACGAAAGCCATGGTGGTGGAAATTTCACGGTCGCCCGAGCCATCGAGGATGGCTTTCAGGGTGTCCAGGTCCGGAGTCGGTACGCTGAAGCTCTGCGCACGGCGCTGCGGCACGAAACCGCCCAGTGCGGCACGGCGCTCGGCCAGATAACGCGCTTCGGCGCTGTTTGGCTCTGGTTTGAAGAACGGCAGGTTCTCCAGTTCTTCGTCCTTGACCGGAATGTCGAAGCGGTCGCGGAACAGCTTCAGGCTGTCGACGTCGACCTTCTTGGTGTTGTGCGCAGTGTTTTTCGCTTCGCCGGCACCGGTGCCATAACCCTTGATGGTCTTGGCGAGGATGACGGTCGGTTGTTCCTTGTGGTTGACCGCTTCGTGGTACGCCGCGTAGACCTTGTACGGGTCGTGGCCGCCACGGTTGAGTTTCCAGATCTCGTCGTCGGACAGATCGGCAACCATTGCCTTGAGTTCAGGCGTGTTGAAGAAATGCTCGCGAACGAACGCGCCGTCTTTGGCTTTGTAGTTCTGGTATTCGCCGTCGATGACTTCGTCCATGCGGCGTTGCAGGATACCGTCGACGTCTTTGGCCAGCAGCGGGTCCCAGAAACGGCCCCAGATGACTTTGGTCACGTTCCACTGCGCACCACGGAACACGCCTTCGAGTTCCTGGATGATCTTGCCGTTGCCGCGAACCGGGCCGTCGAGGCGCTGCAGGTTGCAGTTGATGACGAAGATCAGGTTGTCCAGCTTCTCGCGGCCGGCCAGGGAGATCGCGC
Source organism: Pseudomonas sp. AC083 (assembly GCF_979253165.1). Classification (NCBI taxonomy): domain Bacteria; kingdom Pseudomonadati; phylum Pseudomonadota; class Gammaproteobacteria; order Pseudomonadales; family Pseudomonadaceae; genus Pseudomonas; species Pseudomonas sp. AC083. The sequence continues at coordinate 31,676 of NZ_CEEDDH010000018.1, read as the reverse complement.
CCAGGGATTCCGGCTCGTCGCACTCGCCGTCACCGAGGAAGCACCAGACCTTCTGTTTGCCCGGCTGGATGAAACCGCGGTGCTCCAGGTACTTCATGAAGCGCGCCTGGTAGATCGCCTGGATCGGACCCAGACCCATCGATACGGTCGGGAACTGCCAGAAGTCAGGCATCAGCCAAGGGTGCGGATAGGACGAAAGGCCTTGACCATCGACTTCCTGACGGAAGTTGTTCATCTCGTCTTCGGTGATGCGGCCTTCCATGAATGCACGGGCGTAAACGCCTGGCGAGGTGTGGCCCTGGAAGTAGATCAGGTCGCCGCCGTGTTCGTCGGTCGGGGCCTGGAAGAAATAGTTGAAGCCGATGTCATACAGGGTCGCACTGGAAGCGAAGCTGGAGATGTGACCACCCAGGTCCGAATCTCGCAGGTTCGTGCGCATTACCATGGCCATCGCGTTCCAGCGTACCAGCGAGCGAATGCGGCGTTCCATGAACAGGTCGCCAGGCATGCGTGCTTCGTGGGTAACGGGGATCGTGTTGCGGTAAGGCGTGGTGATCGCGTAAGGGAGCTGCGAGCCGCTGCGGGTCGCGAGTTCGCCCATACGGGTCATCAGATAGTGAGCACGGTCTTCGCCTTCTTTGTCGAGAACCGATTCCAGGGCGTCCAGCCATTCCTGGGTTTCGACGGGATCGAGGTCTTGCATGGCTTGCTCCAGGGCGGAAAGGCTTCCAGAATCGGTTGCCTGAGTTTGCGACTGGCCTTGTGGGCAGACGATTTAAAATTCTTGGATTGCCGACAGGTTGTTCCGGCGGCGTGTAGTTTTACTACAAATCTTCCGGCATTTCAGCCTTTCGAATGTATAGACGAGTAGTAAAACTACAGATGAAAGGCTTGTGGCCTCCGACTGCGTTGTGAGAATAATCGTTAAGGCGGGTCGATTTCCATCCGAATAAGGTGAAAGTTTGATGCTGGATGCCAAAGAAGAAGAAATTTCAGCTATTTCTAACTTTTGTTCGACAGTCCTTCACGTAGCGGGTTTTCATCATTCACTACAAGCGGCCCTCAATACGCCGATCAAGGATAGACCATGACCCTGCCCGTGCTTGCCGAACTGCCCGCCATTCTCCTGCCGTTGGTCAGCCGATCCGAGCAGTCGTTCCGTACGTCCGTCGCCGCCCTTGAAGACGATCACGGCCTGTCGAACTGGACGCCGGAGCGCTGGGCGCAATTCGCCCGCGTCAGCGCCTCCAGCGAATTTGTCATTGAACAGAGCATTCGTGACCCTTTGATGTTGCTGTCGCTGGTGGCGTCCGGCGAACTTGATCGAGCGTTTGCGCCCGGCGAGCTGTGCGCACAGATTGCCGCCGCTGTGAACAGCGCGCAGAGCGAAGACGAACTCGGCCGCGCCTTGCGCCGCCAGCGCGCACGGCATCAGGTACGGATCATCTGGCGCGACCTGACCCGCCAGGCCGATCTGGTGCAGACCTGCCGCGACCTCTCGGACATGGCCGACGCCACCATCGATCAGGCTTATCAATGGCTGTACAGCCGCCACTGCGAGCAGTTCGGCACGCCGACCGGCCGGCGCAGCGGTGAGCCGCAGCAGATGGTCATCCTCGGCATGGGCAAGCTCGGCGCGGTCGAGCTGAATCTGTCTTCCGACATCGACCTGATCTTCGCCTACCCCGAAGGCGGCGAAACCGTCGGCGTGAAACGCTCGCTGGACAATCAGGAATTCTTCATCCGCCTCGGCCAGCGTCTGATCAAGGCGCTGGATCCGATGACCGTCGACGGCTTTGTTTTCCGCGTCGACATGCGCCTGCGTCCATACGGATCCTCTGGTGCGCTGGTGCTCAGCTTCAACGCGCTGGAGCAGTATTACCAGGATCAGGGCCGCGACTGGGAACGCTACGCGATGATCAAGGCGCGGGTGGTGGCTGGCGATCAGGTCGCCGGCGCGCAGTTGCTCGACATGCTGCGGCCCTTCGTTTACCGGCGTTATCTGGATTTTTCGGCGATCGAAGCGCTGCGCACGATGAAGCAGTTAATCCAGCAGGAAGTGCGGCGCAAGGGCATGGCCGACAACATCAAGCTCGGCTCCGGCGGCATCCGCGAGGTCGAGTTCATCGCGCAGGCCTTTCAACTGATCCACGGTGGCCGCGACCTGAGCCTGCAACAGCGTCCTCTATTAAAGGTGCTGAGCACGCTGGAAGGGCAGGGCTATCTGCCGCCAGCGGTGGTCAGTGAATTGCGCGAAGGGTACGAGTTTCTGCGTTACACCGAACATGCCATTCAAGCGATTGCCGACCGTCAGACGCAGATGCTGCCGGACAGCGCTCAGGATCAGGCGCGGATCGCCTTCATGCTGGGTTTCGCCGATTGGTCGGCGTTCCATGAACAACTGATGTACTGGCGCGGGCGCGTGGCCTGGCATTTCGCCCAGGTGATCGCTGATCCCGACGAAGAAGAGGGTGGCAAAAGCGAAGTGGTGGTCGGTGGTGAATGGCTGCCGCTGTGGGAGGAAGAACAGGACGAGGAGGCCGCGTGCCGGCAGTTGCAGGAGGGCGGTTTCGTCGATGCCGGCAAAGCCCTGAAAGCGCTGGCCGGTTTGCGCGGCAGTCCGCAATTGCGCGCGATGCAGCGGCTGGGGCGCGAGCGTCTCGATGCTTTTATTCCGCGACTGCTTGCGCAAGCGGTGGAGCATGACAATCCCGATCTGGTACTCGAGCGAGTGCTGCCGCTGGTGGAAGCGGTGGCGCGGCGCTCGGCGTATCTGGTGTTACTCACGGAAAACCCCGGTGCGCTGCGTCGCCTGCTGACCTTGTGTGCGGCGAGCCCGTGGATTGCCGAGCAGATCACGCGCTTCCCGTTGCTGCTCGACGAATTGCTCAACGAAGGTCGGCTGTTCAAGCCGCCGCTGGCGCCGGAACTGGCGGCCGAGTTGCGCGAACGCCTGACGCGAATTCCCGAAGACGACCTCGAGCAGCAAATGGAAGCCCTGCGCCATTTCAAGCTGGCGCACCGCTTGCGCGTCGCCGCTTCGGAAATTGCAGGCAGCCTGCCGCTGATGAAAGTCAGTGATTACCTGACCTGGCTGGCCGAAGCGATTCTCGAACAGGTGCTGGCGCTGGCCTGGCGGCAGACCGTGGCCAAGTACGGCACGCCGCTGCGCACCGACGGCACGCTGTGCGATCCCGGCTTCATCATTGTCGGTTATGGCAAAGTCGGCGGTATCGAATTGGGGCATGGTTCCGATCTGGATCTGGTGTTCATCCATGACGGCGATCCGCAGGCGGAAACCGACGGGCCGAAATCCATCGACGGCGCGCAGTTCTTCACGCGCCTGGGGCAGCGGATTATTCACCTGCTCACAGCGCAGACCAACTCCGGTCAGCTGTATGAAGTGGACATGCGCCTGCGGCCGTCCGGTGCTTCCGGGTTGCTGGTGAGTTCCCTCGGCGCGTTCGCGCGCTATCAGGAAAACGAAGCATGGACTTGGGAGCATCAAGCCTTGGTGCGCGCGCGGGTGCTGGTGGGCAGTCAGGATGTTGGCCAGGCCTTCGAGAAAGTCCGCGCCCAGGTATTGGGCAAACCTAGGGATCTGGCCAAGCTGCAACAGGAAGTCAGCGAGATGCGGGCGAAGATGCGCGACAACCTCGGGACCCGCAGCACCGCGGCCGGCACGGCGGCGAATGCGTTCGACGCGGGCGTGCCGTTTGACCTCAAGCAGGACGCCGGAGGTATCGTCGATATTGAATTTATGGTGCAATACGCGGCCCTGGCGTGGTCGCACAGCCATCCACCGCTGCTGCGCTGGACCGATAACATCCGCATTCTGGAAGAGCTGGAACACGAAGGGCTGATGCCCGCCGAAGATGCCAGTCTGTTGCGTGAGGCCTACAAGGCCTACCGCTCCGCCGCCCACCGGCAGGCCTTGCAGAAGGACGCCGGGGTGATACCGGGCGACCAGTTTGCCGACGAACGCCGGCAGGTTTTGCGTATATGGAAAGAGATGGGGCTAAGCTGAAACGCGCCAATGAACGCAATGAGATTCAAACGGTGGGAGCGAGCCTGCTCGCGAACGCGGAGTGTCAGTCAACAGCAATGTTGAACGTGCCGACCCCTTCGCGAGCAGGCTCGCTCCCACAGTGACCTGCGGTGAGCGCAGTGATGTGAACAGATGCAAAAACCTGTAGGAGTGAGCCTGCTCGCGATAGTGGAGTGACAGTCGACAGACATGTTGAACGAAATGACCCATCGCCAGCAGCGCCGCTTCCACAATGATTATCGAGGCGGGGAGGCGTAAATGCCTCCCCGGTTCGTTTTTGGAAACCACATGAATATTCTGATCGTTGGGCCCAGTTGGGTCGGTGACATGGTGATGGCGCAGACACTGTTTCAGTGTCTCAAGCAACGCCACCCGCAATGCGCAATCGACGTGCTGGCGCCCGAGTGGAGCCGGCCGATCCTCGAGCGCATGCCCGAAGTGCGTACGGCCTTGAGCTTCCCGCTCGGCCACGGCGCGCTGGAACTGGCGACGCGCCGGCGCATCGGCAAATCCCTGCGCGGTCAGTACGATCAGGCGATCCTGCTGCCCAACTCGCTGAAATCGGCACTGGTGCCGTTTTTTGCCGGCATCCCGAAACGCACCGGTTGGCGCGGCGAATTCCGCTATGGCCTGCTCAACGACGTGCGTACCCTCGACAAAGAACGCTACCCGCTGATGATCGAGCGTTTCATGGCGCTGGCCTATGAAGCGAACGCCGAGCTGCCGAAGCCGTACCCGCGCCCGAGTCTGCAAATCGACCCGGTGACCCGCGAAGCGGCACTGGCCAAATTCGGCCTGACCCTTGATCGCCCGGTCCTGGCTTTGTGCCCCGGCGCCGAGTTCGGCGAATCCAAGCGCTGGCCGTCCGAGCACTACGCCAAGGTCGCCGAAGCGCGCATCCGCGAAGGCTGGCAGGTATGGCTGTTCGGCTCGAAAAACGATCACGCGGTCGGCGAAGACATTCGCGCCCGGCTGATCCCGGGCCTGCGTGAAGAATCGGTCAACCTCAGCGGCGGCACCTCGCTGGCCGAGGCCATTGACCTGCTCTCATGCGCCGATTCCGTTGTGTCCAATGACTCTGGACTGATGCACGTCGCTGCTGCATTGAATCGTCCGCTGGTCGCGGTGTACGGCTCGACCTCGCCGGGCTTCACCCCGCCGCTGGCCGAGCAGGTCGAGATCGTGCGCCTGGGCATCGAATGCAGCCCGTGCTTCGATCGAACTTGCCGGTTCGGCCATTACAACTGCCTGCGCCAGCTGATGCCGGACGTGGTCAACGATGCCTTGCAGAAGTTGCAGGGCTCCGTGGTCGAGGTTCACTAACTTGCGGGTATTGTTGATCAAGACTTCATCGCTGGGCGACGTGATTCACGCGTTGCCGGCGCTGACCGACGCCGCCCGGGCCATTCCCGGAATCAAGTTCGACTGGGTGGTGGAAGAGGGTTTCGCCGAGATTCCGAGCTGGCACCCGGCGGTCGATAAAGTGATTCCGGTGGCGATCCGCCGCTGGCGCAAGAGTCTGTGGAAAACCATCACCAGCGGCGAGTGGAAACGCTTCAAGCAAAGCGTGCGCGCCAATAAATACGATCTGGTGATCGACGCTCAAGGCCTTCTGAAAAGTGCCTGGCTGACCCGCTACGTCAAAGCCCCGGTGGCCGGCCTCGATAAAACTTCCGCGCGCGAGCCGATGGCTGCGCGCTTCTACGATCGTAAACTCGCTGTCGCCCGAGGCCAGCACGCCGTCGAGCGCGTACGCCAGTTATTCGCCATCGCTCTGGGTTACGACTTGCCCAAAGGCCTCGGCGATTACGGCCTCAACGTCGAGCGACTGGTCGAGTTGCCACGCAAGAACGCTTACGTGGTGTTCCTCCACGGCACCACTTGGGACACCAAGCACTGGCCGGAAATCTACTGGCGCGAGCTGACCGAGCGGGTCGGCTACCTCGGCGTTGGCGTCAGGCTGCCATGGGGCAACCCGCAGGAAAAGGCTCGCGCCGAGCGCATTGCTGCCGGCTTCAAACACGCCGAAGTGCTGCCGAAGCTCAATCTGGCCGGCGTCGGCAAAGTCCTCGCCGGCGCGCAAGCCTGCGTGGCGGTGGACACCGGGCTCGGCCATCTGGCCGCTGCGCTGGATGTGCCGACCATCTCGTTGTTCGGCCCGACCAACCCGGGCCTCACCGGCGCCTACGGCAAGCTGCAGATTCATCTGGCCAGCGACTTCCCGTGCGCGCCCTGCATGCAGAAAAAATGTACCTATCAACCGACCGAGCAGGATGCCCGTCAGTTTGACCTGAAACGCGAGCAGCCTTTGTGCTTCACGCGTGTGAACCCCGAGCGTGTCGCCAGCCGACTGAGCACGTTGTTAATGGCTGAGGAGTTGCGCTGATGCAATTGGCATTTGTCCTGTACAAATATTTCCCGTTCGGTGGCTTGCAGCGCGACTTCATGCGCATCGCCCTTGAATGTCAGAAGCGCGGCCATCAGATTCGCGTCTACACGCTGATCTGGGAAGGCGACGTGCCGCCGGGTTTCGAAGTGCTGGTGGCGCCGGTCAAGGCGTTCTTCAATCACCGTCGCAACGAAAAGCTCAGCGCGTGGATGGCCGCGGATCTGGCCAAGCGTCCGGTCGATCGCCTGATCGGTTTCAACAAGATGCCGGGTCTGGACGTTTACTACGCCGCCGACGGCTGCTTTGAAGACAAGGCGCAGAACCTGCGCAACTCGTTGTATCGCCGCTGGGGTCGCTATCGCCACTTCGCCGAGTACGAGCGCGCGGTGTTCGCCAAGGACGCGAAGACCGAAGTGCTGATGATTTCCGAAGTACAGCAACCACTGTTCATCAAGTATTACGACACGCCGCTCGAGCGTTTCCACCTGCTGCCGCCGGGCATTGCCCAGGATCGTCGGCGGCCGGCGAATGCCGATGAGATTCGCGCCGGTTTCCGCGCTGAATTCAATCTCAAGGACGACGAGTTGCTGCTGGTGCAGATCGGCTCCGGCTTCAAGACCAAGGGTGTCGATCGCAGCCTCAAGGCGCTGGCCGCACTGCCCGCCGAATTGCGCAAACGCACCCGGCTGTTTGTAATTGGCCAGGATGACCCCAAATTATTCCAGATGCAGAGTGCGACGCTGGGCCTGGGCGACAATGTGACCTTTCTCAAAGGGCGCAGCGATATCCCGCGCTTCCTGCTCGGTGCCGATCTGTTGATCCACCCGGCCTACAACGAAAATACCGGCACCGTGCTGCTTGAAGCGCTGGTGGCCGGGTTGCCGGTGTTGGTCAGCGCGGTCTGCGGTTACGCCCATTACATTGCCGAGGCCGATGCCGGGCGCGTGCTGGACGAGCCGTTCGAGCAGGCGCAGCTGACGCAATACCTGACCGAGATGTTGAGCAATGACGCTGCACGTGCGGCCTGGAGCCGCAACGGTCTGGCCTTCGCCGAGACGGCCGACCTCTACAGCATGCCGCAGCACGCGGCGGATGTGATTCTGGCGGAGCACGCTTAATGAAGTTGATGCTGGCTGAACCGTTCAAAAGCCTTTGGGCCGGACGCGACCCGTTCGCCGAAGTCGAGGGCTTGCAGGGCGAGGTATACCGCGAGCTGGAAGCGCGCCGGACATTGCGTACGGAAGTCGACGGCCATGGCTTTTTCGTCAAGATCCACCGTGGCATCGGCTGGGGCGAAATCTTCAAGAACCTGCTGACCGCCAAGCTGCCTGTGCTCGGCGCCGGGCAAGAGTGGAAGGCCATCCAGCGCCTTCAGGAAGTCGGCGTGCCGACCATGACCGCCGTCGCCTACGGCGAGAAGGGCAGCAACCCGGCGGATCAGCATTCGTTCATCGTCACCGAAGAGCTGGCGCCGACCATCAGCCTCGAAGACTTCAGCATTGACTGGGTCCAGCAGCCGCCGGAGCCAACACTCAAGCGCGCATTGATTGCCGAAGTCGCGCGGATGACCGGGATGATGCACCGCGCCGGGGTCAATCACCGCGACTGCTACATCTGCCATTTTCTGCTGCACACCGACAAACCGGTCACACCGCAGGATTTCAAGCTCTCGGTGATTGACCTGCACCGTGCCCAAACCCGCGCGAAAATCAATCAGCGCTGGCGCAACAAGGATCTGGCGGCGCTGTACTTCTCCGCGCTGGACATCGGCCTGACCCGCCGCGACAAACTGCGTTTCCTCAAGGGCTATTTCCAGCAACCGCTGCGGCAGATTCTGGCAGAAGAGGCGCCACTGCTGAGCTGGCTGCAAGGCAAGGCCGACAAGCTCTACGCGCGCAAACAGCGTTACGGGGATGCGCTCTGATGGCGGGTTGGACACTTGAGCCGCAGTACAGCGACCTCGCTCAAGATTTTGGCAGCCTCGAAGCGGTGTTTGCGTTACAGGGCGAACGCCTGACCCGCGATCCGCTGTCGGAGGTGGTTCGGGTGCAGCGCGACGGGGTCAATTACTACGTCAAACGCTACGTCGGCGCCGGTAAGGGCCTGCGCCGTTACCTCGGCAAGCCGCGGGTAAAAATGGAATGGCAGAACCTCAAGCGCTTCGCCAAGTGGGGCATCCCCACTGCCGAGGTGGTGGCCTGGGGGCTGGAGCGGCGGGGCGCGGCCTACGATCGGGGCGCGATGATCACCCGTGAGCTGCCCAATACCGAAGACCTCTCGGCACTGGCCGAGCGCAAGGATCCCAGGCTCAAGGATCGCGCCTGGGTCGACGGTGTCAGCCGGCAACTGGCTGGCTACACCCGGACCATGCACGACCATCGGTTTACGCATAACGATTTGAAATGGCGCAATCTGCTGATCGACGATCAGGCGCGCATCTTCCTCATCGACTGCCCCAACGGCGAATTCTGGCGCGGCTTCTGGCTCAAGTACCGGATCACCAAGGACCTCGCCTGTCTCGATAAGCTGGCCAAATACCACCTGTCCAATACCCAGCGCCTGCGCTTCTATAAGCAGTATCGCCAGTGTGATCGGCTCGATGTCGCCGACAAGAAACGGATTCGGCACGTGGTGAGATTTTTTGAGGGACGTGAATGACTGATTTTCTTGCCGTACAGGACCGCGCTCTGCTGGAGCGCCACGGTCTCGGCAATTTCGACGCACTGTGGGCCAAACAGCTTGAAGCTGTGGATGAGCCCAACACTGCCGGTGGCGGCTGGAGCAGCGTGTTCCGCCTGGACCTGGAAGGCCAGGGCTATTACCTCAAGCGCCAGAGCAATTATCTGACGCGGACCTTGCATGCGCCGTTTGGCGAGCCCAGTTTTGCCCGTGAGTTTCGCAACATCAGCCGTTACCGCAAGCTGGGCATTCCTGCGTTGCAGGCGGCGTTTTTCGGTGAACGCAACGTTGCCGGGGAAGTGCGCGCCATTCTGCTCACCCGCGCCCTGGATGGCTGGAGCGACCTGGATTCGTTGCTGGCGCACTGGACGCAGCTCAGTGCCGCACAGCATTCGGCCATTCTCAGGGCTTGCGGTCTGCTGGCGCGGCGGCTGCACGGTGCGCGTCAGGTGCATGGCTGTTTCTACCCCAAGCACATATTCCTGCGCGCCACCGGCGACGGCTATGAGGCGCAACTTATCGATCTGGAGAAAACCCGGCCACTGCTGTTCGGCATGCGTGATCGGGTCAAGGATCTGGAACCGTTGCAACGTCGCGCGCCGCAGTGGAGCGAGGCCGACTTGCGCCAATTGCTCGCGGCTTATCTCGATCAGCCGACTGACAGCTCGCTGCTCGACAGCTGGCTGAGCCGACTGACGGCGCGGCGCAGCCACAAGGAGACCCGTTGATGCAATTGTCCGAGCTGGCCCGGACCGGGCGGACCCCCTCACTGCCGCTGACCGTGACCCTGGCGGACGCTGCCGGCGCGGCGGATTTGCAGTTGCTGAGTCTGCTGCGGGTGTTGCCCGGGCAGCGTTACGTTGGCGCAGGTGTCTGGCGCGGTCGGCCGGTGCTGGCCAAGTTGTTGGTCGGCAGCAAAGCTGCGCGGCATTTTCAGCGTGAGCTGCAAGGCGTGCGCTTGCTCGCTGCGCAGGGCATGACCACGCCGCTGTTATTGGCCGATGGGCTGAAAGACGGTGAGGGTGGCTGGCTGCTGTTCGAATTTCTCGAGGGTGCCGAGAGCCTTGGTGATGCCTGGGCCAAGGTCGAGTCTCTGCCGGCGCTGGCCGATGAGCAGACCGCTGTTCTGGCCGAAGCACTGGATGCTATCGGTCGGCTGCACGGCAAAGGGCTCTGGCAGGAAGACTTGCATCTGGACAATCTGCTGCGCCACGGCGGTCAGCTGTATTTGATCGATGGTGCCGGCGTTCGTGCGGAAACGGCGGGGCAGCCCTTGTCCCGGCAGAAAGTGCTGGAAAATCTCGGCGTGTTTTTCGCCCAGTTGCCAAAATCACTCGAACCGTTCACCGAAGAACTGCTGGTGTATTACCTGCTCAGCAACAGCGAACATGCTTTACCGCTAGAGGCGTTGCAAAAACAGATCGACAAGGTGCGCAACTGGCGACTCAGGGATTACCTGATCAAGGTTGGCCGCGACTGCACGTTGTTCTCCGTGCAGCGCGGGGCATTTGGCCTGCGCGCCGTTCGCCGTGAAGAAGAAGCGGCCATGCTGCCGGTGCTTGAGCAGGCTGACGCCTTGCTTGATCAGGGGCACCTGTACAAGACCGGTGGCGCGGCCAGCGTCGGCAAAGTCGAGATAGCCGGGCGGGCTCTGGTTATCAAGCGCTACAACATCAAGAATTTCGCCCATTGGCTCAAGCGCTTCTGGCGCCCGAGCCGGGCCTGGCATTCGTGGCGCGAAGGCAATCGCCTCGCGTTCCTTGGCATCGCCACGCCGAAACCGCTGGCGGTACTGGAGAAGCGCTTCTTGTGGCTGCGTCGCAGTGCCTATCTGGTCACCGAGTACCTGCCGGGACCGGACATCATCGAGCGCTTTGCGCCGTACATGGACAATGGCCAGGCACCGGAAGCCGAGTTGCAGGCGCTGGATCAACTGTTTGCCCGATTGATCGCCGAGCGTATCAGTCATGGCGATTTCAAGGGCCACAACCTGTTCTGGCAGGCGGATCGCTGGGCGCTGATCGACCTCGACTCGATGTGTCAGCACGCCTCGGTTGGCAGTTTCGCCCCGGCCTATACCCGGGATCGGGCGCGGTTCATGCGCAACTGGCCGCAAGACAGCGCGTTGTATCGGGTCATTGATGAGCGGCTGCCGAAAGGAGTCTCCAGCGCGGGGTGACTCAATTCGCGGGCAGGGTCGTTCTCGCAATGGGCCCGGTTCACTGTGGGGTTGAGTCTGCTCGCAGTAACGGACAAACACAGCGACTTGTCCTACAGCATCTCCAGAATCCGTGAGCTGTGCCCGGCTCGGCCTCGATGCTAATTTGCCTGACGATTCTGGAGGGCGAATCTTGAGCATGAAAAAAATGGTGACGCTGAGCGTTCTTACCTGGGTTCTCTCAGGCTGTGGCAGTGTCTCAACCGTGTTACAGGGGGACGCCGATGCTGCCCGCGACTTGCGCAAAAAGAAGACCTACTGCCAATCGATTCCGCGCATCTACAGTGGCGTGGCTTTCGACTTTTGCACTTTGAATGCGCCGCCCGATCCTACGGGTATGCTGGCGCCGTTTGTTTGGTTCGATCTTCCCCTGTCCGCCGTGTTCGATACGCTTTCGCTGCCTTACACGGTATATCGGCAGATTACCGATTCAAATCTGAGTATTTACTGGCGCAGAGACGGCTATTGAGTCGTTGAACCTGTTGATTCGGACCAATCGTGCAGGTGGCAATTCGCACAAGGTAATTCCCGTCATGTTTACGCTATAATCCCGCCCTTTAGCTGTCACTCGCCCTGTGCGAGGGCACATCAATTTTCAAGGCGCATCGCGCCTGCATGCAGACTAAAGAGGCTAGACCCCTGTGGCATTGACGATTCTTGGCCTGTCCGGCGCCCTTAGCCATGATCCTTCCGCAGCCTTGTACATCGACGGCAAGCTGGTCGCGGCGGCTGAGGAAGAGCGCTTCGTACGCGATAAACATGCAAAGAACCGCATGCCCTACGAATCGGCGAAATTCTGCCTCGAGCAAGCCGGCATCAAACCTTCCGACGTTGACGTGGTGGCGATTCCATTCGCTCCGATCAGCCTGTTCGGCAAGGCCCGCTGGCACTACGCCAAGCGCTATTGGTACGCCCCGGATCGTGCTCTTGATGCGATCCTGATGGGCAACCGTCGCTACAAGCGCTATCGCAACAAGATCGTCTGGTGCCTCGAGCAACTGGGCTTCGATCCGAAGAAAATCAAGATCGAGCCGGTCGAGCATCACCTGGCTCACGCCTCCAGCGCCTATCACTGCTCGGGTTTCAAAGAGAAAACCGCGATCCTCGGCATTGACGGCAAGGGTGAATACGCCACGACCTTCTTCGGCTACGGCGAAAACGGCAAGATCCACAAGATCAAGGAATTCTTCGATCCGGACTCCCTTGGTGGTCTGTACGGCGCGATCACCGAGTTCCTCGGTTTCGAGATGCTCGACGGCGAGTTCAAGGTCATGGGCATGGCGCCGTACGGCGACGCCAGCAAGTATGATTTCTCGCGTCTGGCCTCGTTCGAGAATGGCGAACTGGTGATCAATACCGACTACGCCAACGTCATCGGCCTGCGTCGCTATAAAGAGAAGGGCAAAGGCTTCTACTTCTCGCCGAAGCTGATCGAGTGGCTGGGTCCGAAGCGCGAAGGCGACATCGCTGACGAGCCTTACATCCACTACGCCGCGAGCATGCAAGCGCTGTTCGAGAAGCTGGCGTTGCAGATGATCGACTACTACCTGGGCGACGTGCTCAAGGAAACCGGCAAACTGGCTTTCGCCGGCGGCTGTGCGTTGAACGTCAAGCTGAACCAGAAAATCATCGCCCGCGACGACATCAAAGAGCTGTTCGTACAGCCTGCGTCCGGCGATGCCGGCACCGCGGTCGGCGCTGCCGCTTACGTGTCGCACGCCCGTGGCGTGCCGGTCGAGAAGATGGAACACGTCTATCTCGGCCCGTCGTACAGCAACGAGGACGTGATTGCCGCCTGCGCCCGTCACGAGAACAAGCCGACCTGGCGCAAGCTCGACAACATGCCCGAGCAGATCGCCAAAATCATGGTCGATGGCAACCCGGTAGCCTGGTTCCAGGGCCGCATGGAATTCGGCCCGCGGGCGCTGGGTGGCCGTTCGATCATCGGTTGCCCGAGCGTGGCCGGTGTCGCCGACCGCATCAACCACCAGATCAAGTTCCGCGAGCGCTGGAGGCCTTTCTGCCCGTCGATGCTCGATACCGTCGCGCCGCAGATGATCAAGATCGATCACCCGGCGCCGTTCATGACCTTCACCTTCGAAGTCGCCGAAGAATGGAAAACCCGCGTGCCGGAAGTTGTCCATGAAGACGGTACTTCTCGGGCCCAAGTGCTCAAGCGCGAATACAACCCGCGCTACTACGACATGATGAAGGCGCTGGAAAACCTCACTGGTAACGGCGTATCGCTGAACACTTCGCTCAACCGTCGTGGCGAGCCGATGATCTGCTCGCCGACCGACGCCCTGAACATGTTTTTCGGCTCTGACCTGCAATATCTGATCATGGAAGATATTCTGGTCGTCAAAGAAGGCGTGCAAGGAAACGGTCTTGACTGAAACACTGATCAGTGTCGTCATCCCCGCGTATAACTACGCCGATTCCCTGCCTCGGGCTGTGGAGTCGGTGTTGCTGCAGTTGCATGAAGCGACGGCGGATCTGCTGGTTATCGATGACGGGTCCACTGACTCGACGCCTGAGGTAATGCAAGCGTTGCTGGCCGAACATGCCGGGCGTTTTCGTGCCATACGCCAAAGCAATGGCGGGCTGTCTTCAGTGCGCAATCGCGGGATCGAGGAAACCACCGGGCAATTTCTGATTTTTCTCGATGCAGATGACGAGATGGCTCCCGGTGCTCTTGGAGCGCTATCGCAACACATCGCCAGTCATCCTGACACGCGGATGATCATCGGCGCTCATTGGTCGATCTTCTCTGGTGGCAAGCGCAGCCTGCAGGCTGTCAAACCGTTGCCAGCCACGGTGCGACAGCGGGTCAGGGGCTATTTGCTGGACAAGTCGGTGTCGATCTCAAACGGTGCCTGTGCAATGCATCGTGAGGTATTCGCGCCGGGCAACTATCCCGAGCATCTGCGCAACGTTGAAGATTTGCCGGTATTCGCTCAAGTGCTGGCGCGCTTTCCCTGCACGGTGGTCGAGCAGCCACTGGCGCTCATTTACAAGCACGCCGACAGCATGCGCCATGATCTGCGCCAGAGCCTGGCCGCGGGTACCGAGCAGGTGGTTGCTGAAGTTTTTTCCAGTCAACGGATGCCGCAAGAGTTCCATGATTTGCGCCAGGCTTATCTGGCGCAGCGTTGTCTGTCGTTGTTCCGCGATTGCTACTCCCATGGCGAATATGCGTTAGCGAAAACGTTCTATATGCAAGCGTTGCGCGCCGACTGGCGCATCCTCGGGCGCTGGTCATACATGCGCAAAGCCTTGCGTCTGCTGTTCCGATAAATCGATCTGTTTTTTTGCGTACCTGTGGCGCGTGATGTTGAGGGGGCTGGGTGAAAGGTACGGATAGTAAATGGGCGGTCAAGGCAGCTCGGGTAATCGATGAGCGACCGGTCAGTGTCGCGTTCTGGGCAAGCATTCTCCTTTCATTGATCGCCGTGTGGGGTACCGCAACGGTCGGTCGCGATGCCGCGCTGTACATCGATATCGCCCATCAGGTTGTCTTGCACGGGGCCGACGTGGCCTGGGCGCATTTCGACTGGCCGTGGTTCTCCATTCTTCTGGCGCTGACCCATCGCTTCCTGCTGTTGCCGCTGGAGTTGAGCGCCTATCTCTGGTGCGGTCTGTTTTTTGCCGGCACCAGTGCCTTGATGGTCGATTGTATCCGTCGACGCTCGCCCGAGCTTGCCGGCTGGGCGTGCCTGATTGTGCTGGCGATGCCAGCGGTCAATGCCTTTCGAAATGACATCATCCGCGAATGCGGTTTCTGGTTTTTCTGCACGCTGGCGTTATGGCAGGCGTTGCGTTGGCAAGCGCTGGGCGGCTGGATCAGGGCGGGTCTGATCCACTTGGCGATCGTGGCTGCTGCGCTGTTCCGGCTGGAGGCATTGCTGTTATTGCCGGCGCTCGGGCTGTGGCAATTGCCGGGTCTGTGGTGCTCTGGCCAGCGCACCCGTCTGCTGCAGTTTGCTTTGTTGCCGGCAATAGGGCTGCTGGTTGCATCGGCCTTCGGGTTTTTCATGTCGGCGCGCTTCCTTCTGTATCTGGACATGATTGCACCGCGGGGCGTCTACGAGTCGTTTCAGATGCTGTCCGAACAGTTCGGCAACTCGCTGATCAACAAGTATTCCCAGGATGAAGCCGGGCGCATCGTGTTCTTTGGCCTGCTGGCGACGATGACGATCACATTCGTCAAGCTGATGGGGCCGTTCGCTGTGCCCTTCATCCTGCGTCGCAACTGGGGCGTATTGGGTGTTTATTGGCGTGACTATCGTCCTTTCGCCTGGGCGGCGCTGCTGTATCTCGTTGTGCTGATGCTGTTTTTCATCAAGCAGCAATTCATGAACGCCCGGTATCTGAGTTTCCTGAATTTGCTTTTCGTACCGGTACTGGCGATGGCGCTGGCGGCATTTGCCCGGCAGTTTCCGCGCTGGACCAAAGTCCTGGTCGTGGCAGCGTTGCTGGTGATGCTGTCAAATGTGATCTCCACGGGTGCAGGCAAGACCCATTACGTGACTGCCGGGCGCTGGGTGTCTGCGCACGTCGAACCTGATACCAGCGCATGGTTCGAAGACGGTCGCATCAGCTATTACGCCGGGCGCGGTTATGTATTGCCGACGCTCACACGTGAACAGGCCATGTCACCGGAGCACGCCGATGAATATCGCTATTTCCTGATCGAGGGGAAAGGTGATGAACCGTGGCTGGGCGAATGGCTGGTGGCGCACAAGATGCGCATCATCGAGCGCTTCGCCAATCGCAAGGGTGCGACGATTCTGGTGATCGGCAAGTAAGGCTCAATCCAGCAGCAGGCGCAGGCGTTCCATCAGCGCAGCTTGTCGCTTGCTCGGCAATGCCTGGCGATAACCCTCAAGAAAAGTTCTCCCGGCGTCGCCGCCGAGCAGCCATTGCCGGTCTTGTTTGTAGCGCAGCAAGTGGGCGAAGTTGCGCAGTCGCTTGCTGTCGCTCAGGGCGCGCCTCTGGCAGCGCAGGTCGGCGATGTCGATCAATCCGAGCTGATTCTGCGGCGTCTGCACGACATTGCCGAAGTGCAGGGATCGGAAGTACACGCCTTTTTCGTGCAGTTGCGCAATAAATCCTCCCAGTTGACTGCGCAACGTCTCGGTTTCTTCGGGCGTGCCCTGCAATTGCCGTACGGTTTCGCCCGCCAGCGGTGCGTAATACACGCCATCGCGCTGAATGCTTGGAATGCGATAAACCGCGATCACGTTCGGACAGAGGATGCCGCGCTGCTGCAACGCCTTGGTGTTGTTGGCGAAGCGCTGGGCGTAGGGAAAGAACAGCGCCGAACTCAGCAGGCGTTTGCGGCGGAACAGCTTGAGCATGCGACCGTCGGCCAACCTGAGCACCTTGTCGCCGGAACCGTCGGCTTCGAGTACCTGAGCACCCTTGCGCAGTGCCTCGTAAGTGCTGTGATCAATCGATTGCATGCCTGACTCCCCATCGTGAGCCGGCTATCTTAACCGACTTGCCCAATGGCTGGCGCCCGGTGATGTTGATCGGCGCAAAAGGGCCTGTGATATCATCGCCGCCTCACTGATTTACGCGGATTCCCATGAGCAGTCCTGAACCGAAAGCCCAGTCAACGCTGGCGATCTACTTCCGCCTTTTGGCTTACGTGCGTCCTTACGCCGGCCTGTTCATTCTGAGTATCGTTGGCTTTCTGATCTTCGCATCGACCCAACCGATGCTTGCCTACATCCTCAAATATTTCGTCGACGGCCTGGCTAATCCGGAGGCCAGCCTGTTTCCCGGCAATCCTTATCTGGGCAAGTTGCAGTTGCTCGAAAGCGTGCCGTTGCTGATCGTGCTGATTGCCGTGTGGCAAGGCATCGGTTCGTATCTGGGCAACTACTTTCTGGCGCGGGTCTCTCTCGGCCTGGTGCATGACCTGCGTGTGGTTCTGTTCAACAAGCTGCTGGATCTGCCCAACAGCTATTTCGACAAGAACAACTCCGGCCACCTGATTTCCCGCATTACCTTCAACGTGACCATGGTCACCGGCGCCGCCACCGACGCGATCAAAGTGGTGATCCGTGAGGGCATGACGGTGATTTTCCTGTTCTGCACCCTGTTGTGGATGAACTGGAAGCTGACCCTGGTGATGGTCGCCATCCTGCCGGTCATCGGCCTGATGGTGAACAGCACCAGCAAGAAATTTCGCAAGCAGAGCAAAAAGATTCAGGTCTCGATGGGTAACGTCACGCACGTTGCGTCCGAGACGATTCACGGCTACCGCGTGGTTCGCAGCTTTGGTGGTGAAACCTATGAAAAGGTGCGCTTCCACGACGCCAGTCAGAGCAACACCGACAAACAGCTGACCATGACCAAGACCGGCGCGGTGTATACGCCGATGCTGCAATTGGTGACGTATAGCGCCATGGCGGTAGTGATGTTTCTGGTCCTGTACCTTCGCGGTGATGCGTCGCCCGGTGATCTGGTGGCCTACATAACCATGGCCGGCCTGCTGCCAAAACCGATTCGCCAGCTCTCTGAAGTCAGCTCCACAATCCAGAAGGGTGTGGCAGGTGCGGAGAGTATTTTCGAACAGCTGGACGAGCCAGCAGAAGTTGATCGGGGCACGGTCGAGCGCGACCGCCTGCAAGGTCGCCTCGAAGTGCGCAACCTCAGCTTCAGTTATCCCGACAGTGACAAGAAGGTCCTTGATGACATCAGTTTCGTCGTCGAACCGGGACAAATGGTCGCGCTGGTCGGTCGTTCCGGAAGTGGCAAGTCCACCTTGGCCGGTCTGATTCCACGCTTCTACCAGCACGAGCAGGAACACGGGCATATTCTGCTCGATGATGTGCAGGTACAGGACTTGACCCTGCGCAGCCTGCGTCGGCAGATTGCCCTGGTGACCCAGCAGGTCACGCTGTTCAACGATACGGTGACCAATAACATCGCTTACGGCGACCTGGCCGGGGCGCCGTTCGAAGAAGTCAAACGCGCGGCCACCGAAGCCTACGCCGATGAATTCATCATCAAGATGCCGCAGGGCTATGAAACCCTGGTCGGTGAAAATGGTGTGTTGCTGTCCGGTGGTCAGCGTCAGCGCATCGCCATCGCACGTGCATTGCTCAAGGATGCGCCGCTGCTGATTCTCGATGAGGCCACGTCGGCCCTAGATACGGAATCGGAACGGCATATCCAGGCGGCTCTCGATCATGTGGTGCAGAACCGCACGACGCTGGTCATCGCTCACCGTTTGAGCACCATCGAAAAGGCCGACCTCATTCTGGTCATGGACGAAGGCAAGATCGTCGAGCGCGGCACCCATACCCAGCTCCTGGCGCAAAATGGCTATTACGCACGCTTGCACGCCAAAGAGTTCGAAGAAGGCGACGAGCCGCAACCGACCCATGTGACCGACCTATGCTGACGGCGTTTCGCGTTTGGCGGGAGCGCGGCTGGAGCGAGATTGATCAGGCAGCCTACGCCCAGGCCTGGCAGCGATTCGGTGGCAGTTTTGCAACTCATCCTGAAGTGGTGGAGCGGCTGTCGGCGTTTGTCGGCATCAAGCTTCACTACCTGGGCTGGGTCGTCGATGGCGAAGTCGTCGCGGCTGTTGCTTGCTGGGGCAGGCACGCCGCGCTGTCCAAGGAAGTGCTCAAACGCGAAGGCAAGCGTGGGCTGCTGGACATGGGCAACGCCGAACTGATTCTGCCGATTGCCGCGGATGTCGTGGTTCCGGTGCGCCAGCGCATGGCTTATGTCTCGCAGCTTAACGCCGAGCAGATCAGCACCCTGCGCGCGCAGCCGGAAGGGCTGGCGCTGGCGCGGCTGCCTGAAGATTATTCGAAGAAATTTCGCTACAACCAGCGTCGCGAACAGCGCCTGCTGGAAGAGGCGGGTGGTGCGCTGATTCCGATGTCCGACTTGACGCCACAGGAGCAGGCCGCCGCTTACGGTGATCTGTTCCAGCGCCGTTGGGGTTTCGAGGTGCCTGGCAAGGCCGGGCTGGTCGAAGTCTTCACTCTCTTGCGCGAGTTCATGACCGGCTCGGTGGTGATGCTTGAATCGGCGCCAGTGGCGATCCAGATTCTCTACCGTGTCGAAGCGCCGCAATGGGTATCGCTGGAATACGTCAACGGTGGTGTCGACCCGCAAAGCCGCGAGTTCAGTCCCGGCAGCGTGTTGAGTTTCGTCAACACCCAGCAGGCTTGGGCGGATGCTCAGGCACTGGGCAAGACACTGCGCTATTCGTTCGGCCGTGCCGACCGCGAATACAAGGATCGCTGGTGCCACACGGTGCCCGTCTACAAGGTCTGAAACCATGACTGCTCGCAAGCAACAGCTTCTCAAGGCGCACCGACGCAGCAAACGCATGTTCCTCATCGCGTTTGTGATCGCGCTGGTGGCGGCCGGCTTCTTGCTGGGCTGGTGGCTGGTGCCGGTGCTGCTGGTCTTGGCGTGGGTGGCGCATGAGGCGTGGTTTGCAGACCATCTGTTCTATCGCGCAAGCGACGACTATCAGTACAACTTTCCCAGCGGTACGCCGCGTCAAGCCGTGGAGCTGGATGCTGGAATCGTGCGTCTGAGCGAGCCGCTGGCGCCGGGTGAAACGCTGCTGCTGGAGCTCAAGATAACGGCCAAGTGGCTGGGCCGCTGGCGGGATCCTTATGTCGAACTGGGTGGCGATCGCCAGGATTTTGAGCGTGGCGTCGGCGGGCGGCGCTTTCTCAATCTGTCCGGGCAGGCGGCGGCGCTTGGCGACAATACCCTGACAGTGCGTGGTCGGCATTGCACGCTGAGTTCCAGCGGCACACTGTGGGTCATGCGCAATCCCGATTACGCGCAGCAACGGGTCATGGTCATCGCGCCCCACGCCGATGATGCCGAGCTGGCGGCTTTCGGGCTTTACAGTCGCTGCAAAGAAGCGAGCATCGTCACCCTGACCCAGGGCGAAATTGAAGCCGAAGACTTCCAGCGCCTCGGGCTGGACAAGGCTCAGGCTGCTCGCTTGAAGGGCAGGCTGCGCGCTTGGGACAGCCTGAGCATTCCTTTATGGGGTGGGGTGTCGGCCAGTCATTGTGTACAGCTGGGCTACTACTGTCTTCAGTTGCCAGCGATGGCCGAGGAGCCGGGCAAACCATTCGGCTCGCGGGAATCCGGCGAAAACGATGTGCGCAGTGTTCGGCAGCACAATCCGATCAAACTCCCCGGCGATGTCGATGGTGCGCCGACCTGGATCAATCTCGTCGGTGATATACGGCAATTGCTCGAGCACTTTCGGCCCGAAGTCGTTGTCACTCCGCATCCCGAACTGGATCCGCACAGCGATCACGTCGCTACTACCCGTGCTCTGCTGGAAGCCATCGCCGCCAGTACCTGGAAACCGTCGACGTTGCTGATGTACGCCAATCATCTGCATGACAATGATCGCTGGCCAATGGGCCCGGCCGGTGGCGGTATCGCGCTGCCGCCGGCAGTCGAGCCGTTGCCGTCCGATCGTCTGTGGAGTCCATTGCTGTCAGCGGATGTGCAATTGGACAAGGCGATGGCGCTGGCCATGGAGCATGACCTGCAGGGCCCGCTCGGATTCAAGCGGCAGTCGCGCCGGGTGATCCAGCAAGTGCTGGCCGGACGTCGCTGGCCTGTCACAGGCAGTAACGAGTTTTTCCGCAAGGCTGTTCGCCGCCACGAACTGTTCTGGGTCCGCGACCTTTCAGATTGAGGCGGACGGCGCTTTACCCTGTGTTAATATCGCGCCCCTGTTCATTTTGTATGTGGGTTGCTCCATGAAGTTGTCCATGCCGCGTTTCGATCAAGCCCCTGTCTTGGTAGTCGGCGATGTCATGCTCGACCGTTACTGGCATGGCGGAACCTCACGGATTTCCCCTGAGGCGCCGGTGCCGGTGGTCAAGGTCGAGCAAATCGAAGACCGTCCGGGCGGTGCCGCGAACGTTGCCCTGAACATTGCCGCACTGGGTGCGCCGGCGTCGCTGGTCGGTGTGACCGGTGATGACGAAGCCGCCGACAGCCTGAGCAACAGTCTCAAGGGCGCCGGCGTACGTGCCCTGTTCCAGCGCATTGCGCACCAGCCCACCATCGTCAAGCTGCGGGTCATGAGCCGGCACCAGCAATTGCTGCGTATCGACTTCGAAGAACCGTTCGCCACCGATGCGCTGGCGCTCGGCTCGCAGGTCGATGACCTGCTCGAAGGCATCAAGGTGCTGGTGCTTTCCGACTACGGCAAAGGCGCGCTGAAAAACCATCAGGCGCTGATCCAGGCTGCTCGGGCGAAAAACATCCCGGTACTGGCCGACCCGAAGGGCAAGGATTTCTCGATCTACCGTGGCGCCAGCCTGATCACCCCGAACCTGAGCGAATTCGAAGCCATCGTCGGCGGTTGCGTTGACGAACACGAACTCGTCAGCAAGGGCGCAACGTTGATGCACGATCTGGAGCTGGGAGCACTGCTGGTCACCCGTGGCGAACACGGCATGACCCTGCTGCGCCCGGATCAACCGGCGTTGCATTTGCCAGCGCGTGCCCGGGAAGTGTTCGATGTGACCGGCGCCGGCGACACCGTGATTTCGACCCTGGCCGCGGCGATTGCTGCCGGTGAGGATCTGCCACACGCCGTGGCCCTGGCCAACCTGGCGGCGGGTATTGTGGTCGGCAAGCTTGGTACCGCGGCCATCAGTGCCCCGGAACTGCGCCGCGCTATTCAGCGTGAAGAAGGCTCCGAGCGCGGTGTGCTGGGCCTTGAGCAATTGGTGCTGGCCGTCGCCGACGCCCGTGCGCATAACGAACGAATCGTCTTCACCAATGGCTGCTTCGACATCCTGCACGCCGGCCATGTGACTTATCTTGAGCAGGCACGAGCCCAAGGCGATCGACTGATTGTCGCAGTCAACGACGATGCTTCGGTCAGTCGCCTGAAAGGCCCCGGTCGCCCGATCAATAGTGTTGACCGGCGCATGGCGGTTCTGGCGGGCCTCGGTGCCGTGGACTGGGTCATCAGCTTCCCGGAAGGCACGCCAGAGAATCTGCTGCGCGAGGTCAAGCCGGATGTGCTGGTCAAGGGTGGCGATTACGGCATCGATCAGGTTGTCGGTGCAGATATCGTCACCGCTTATGGCGGTACCGTGAAAGTGTTAGGACTGGTGGAAAACAGCTCGACGACCGCAATTGTCGAAAAAATCCGCAGTCGCTGATCAGATGAATTTTTACCGTTGTGTACCGCGTGTGAACGGATTTTGCCTTGGGGATTTCACCGTTTCCGTTGATGTTGGCAGGTTTGAATCCGCTGCGCTTGCCTGCCTACGTTACGTGGTCATTTAATTTATGAAAGTCATGCTTCTGGTGATGGACGAGCAGCGGGTCATTCTCGACCGGCTCTATGACATCGTTCAGCAGAACTGCGATGAATGTTTTATCTATCGTCTGAGCAAACAGCAGCAGATGAACCTCGGAGCCTTTCTGGCTTCGGTCGAGTACCAGACCTTTGATCGCGTGGTGATCTTCTCCCGGGTCAAACGTCTGGCGCCGCAACTGCGGGTGCTCAAGTGCATTCCAGGGCTGGTGTTTCTCGAGCACGATGCTTATCAGAACTACATGCCGGCCAGTAAGTACCGTGGTGTTTACTCGCGCTTGTACAGCCGATTGCCGAGTTGCCGGGCGCTGGTTTCCGGCGCAGTGGTCGCGCGCAAGATGCTCGCCGAAGGCATCGATACCGTGTTCGTCTCCAAAGGTTATGACGAGCAAATGCTGCACAACACCGGGGTCGAGCGCGACATCCCGATCGGCTTCCTCGGCAGCCTGAAGAGTACTGAGTACGCCGAGCGCAAGGCCATGCTTGAAGCCCTTTCACAGCGCACCGGGATGCTCGTGACTCGTACCAAATCGGGTGCGGAATATCTGGAAACCCTTAATCGCATCAAAATCTTCGTCAGCGCCGACATCGGCATGAACGAGTTCATGATCAAGAACTTCGAAGCCATGGCTTGCGGCTGTGTGCTGCTGGCCTGGAGCCAAGGCGAAGAAGACCGGTTGCTCGGTTTCGAAGACATGCACAACACCGTGTTCTATCGCAGCGAAGACGAGGCGGTGGCGAAGATCAAGCTGCTGCAGGACGACCCGGAACTGGCGCAGCGAATAGCCAGCAACGGCCAGGCGTTTGCTGAAAGCCGTTACTCGTTTGCGCGGGTCGGTCAGGCGCTCGCCGAGGCCATACAACACGAGATGCGCCCATGGCAGCCGCCGTCGGCTTTCACCCGGTTCTGGGTCAAATTGCGTTACGGCATGAAGGTGCCGGCCTGAATGGCGGGCGAATACATGGCGCTGGATGCGCTGCCCGGTGGCGACCAGTCGGTTTTGCAAGCCTTGCCCGAAGCCCTGCGCGAATGCCTCAGCCGTGCGGCGCGGGTGGTATTGATCGCTAATAATCCCGCGGTTACCGCAGCTGACTTCGCGGCGCTGAATATCGGCGCTGATGACGTCGTCGTCAGTTTCAATCATTGCATCAAGGCGACGCTGCTCAACGAGCAAAGCGTGAATGTCTTCGTGCACGGCTACAACGCGCCGGACGCCTATTTCTTCGGACTACCCTGCAACCAGGACGTACAGCGATTGTTCGACCGTGCGGGCGAGCGCTGCTTCACCATGCTGGTGGGTTGCGCAGCACCGATGTGCCCGTTGCCTCGCGTTGCGATGTACTGGGATCGCATTCCGTTGCCGCCGCTGTGGAACTACCCGGTCGACCGCCCGGGCGGCAAGCGCTACGTCGGCCCCTCCACCGGCTTCAACACGCTGGTGCTGTTCGACTGGCTGCGCGGGAATGTCGGTGACACCTATCAGTTAATGACTTTGGGCTTCTCCAACGAGGCGGGAAAGCTGTGGGGTGGTCATGCCTGGGATTACGAGCGGGACTGGTTGCAAAAGTCCGATGTGATTGTCGTGCCGCTGCAACCCCGACGCTGGTGGCAGAAACTGTTCAAGCGCAAATAAGCCACGCCGCAGTCGTTGCCTGCCGGGCCGAATCATTTCTTCATAGGTGTAATCGAGTGTTGAAAATTGCCGTGGCGTTTTTCGGGATTCCGAGAAATTCGCCGATCTGCTTCCCTTCAATCGAACAGAAGGTACTGGCGCAGTTGCCTGCGGGCAGCGAGGTGCAGTGCTTTTATCATCTGTATAAAGTCGATGAAGTGCAGAATTCGCGTTCCGGCGAGAAAGGCGAGCTGGCGGCTGACAACTATCAGCCCTTCGAATCCATGAGCGGCGCGCTGACCTTGACCGAAGGCGTGCTGGAGCGCTGGGATTTCGAGCGGGTCAAGGCACAGGGTGACACCTGGGCCGATGACTATGCATCGCTGCGCAACCTGATTTATCAGCTCAACTCATTACACACCGTCACCACCGAGATTGAATCCTTCAATCCGGATTTCGTCGTGTTCGTGCGGCCGGACAATTTCTTCCACACGGCGCTGCCAGGCTACGTGTTCAACCACGCCGAGGCGCGGCGGCACAACGTCTATATTCCTGACTGGCAGTGGTGGGGCGGCCTGAATGACCGTTTTGCCGTATGCGGGCGCGACACCTACGTTGCGTACGGCAAGCGCATTGAACGTATCTTCGATTTCTGCAAGGCGACCGGCCGCAAGCTGCACTCCGAGCGCTTGCTCAAGTTCGCCCTGCTCAAGGCAGGCGCCAAGGTCTGCACTTTGCCGATCCAGGCCTCCCGCGTGCGCATCACCGGCGCATTTGCCGAAGAGTCGTTCTCCCCCAAGCGTGGCATGGGCAAGCGCGAAAACCGCTACTTCCACTTCTTCGCGACATTGCGCACCTGGTGGGATCGCCGGCGCTAGCGGCTCGCGCGTTTCCTGCCCAGCCCGACCAGGCGCAGTGCCTTGATGCTCAACTGCTTGAGGCCGGTGCGTGGCGCTTTCGCCGGTGTCAGACCTTGTTGCACCAGCCAGTCCTTCCAGCGAATGCGTTCGTCGTGCACGACCCAGCCCTGTTGCGTTGCAAAGCTTTCCGCCAGGTGAATGCCGCGGGTGCTGGCCGGTATCAGCTTGTCGCGTTTGAGGGTAAACAGCTCGGCAGTTGGCGCGCCATCCTTGAGCGGCATGAGATACAAATCAGGACGTTTTCGGTCCAGCCGCGCCACCAGTTGATCACCCTCCAAGCGTTCATCGACATGAAACAAGCTCAGCGATTTGGCTTCCCTGGGCACTTCCAAACGCAAATCGTAGATCAATTGCAGCGACGCGGTCGGTAGATGCACGTACGCCCGCGGCCGCTCCAGCAATTGCAGGTTGGCGCAGCGCACCGGCCGTGCCGAACCGGACAACGGCGTCAGGCGAAACGGCAGTGCTTCGCGGTAATGCAGCGCGGCGGAGTAGGGCGCCGGCAACCAGGTGTCATTGAAACGCCCACCGAGCCAGCCTTCCGGGGTTTCCAGCAGACACTCTTCGGCAATTTCCTGAATTGCTGTGTGCAGCGGAATATTCAATTCGTGGGCCGGTACGTAGCCGGAAATCAGCTTCAGTACCACGTCACCGCGATCCTGCCGACGCTGGCGCACCAGCACCCAGTAATCGCGATTCTGCCAATGCAAGGTCAGGCGCACGGACACGCCGAGGTTGGCCAGTTCCAGGGCGAAGCGCTCGCTGTCGGCGACGCTCACCGGTTTGCGCCGTTGCAGGGTCTGGGCGAAGTTCAGCGGCATGCCGACGCTCTGATAGCTCAGGCCTTCGGGTGTGGCTTCGACGAACAGCGGCAGCGTCTTGAAGTTGCTCGGGTTCTTGCGGATGAGCGTGCGCGGCATATCGGCTCCTGGCTTAAGGCCGCGGGGCGGCGTCAGTGACTACGCAGGACCTGGGCAACGGTCGCTACGTTATGGGCGAGGTGCAGCGGATTGATTGTGCCGACAATAGCACTGGCGACGCCGGGCTGAGTGAACAGCAACTCGAAGCTGGCGCGCACCGGATCGACTCCCGGACTCAGACAGACATGACCGCTGGCCAGGGCTTTTTTCACCAGAATCGCTTTGCCGTGGGCAGCAGCATAGTCAATGACTGCCTTTTCGTTTTGTTCGTTCAGATTGTAGGTGACCATCGCGCAGTCGCCTTGCTCCAGCGCTTTCAGCCCACCTTCGACGGTTTTCCCGGAAAACCCGAAGCCGCGAATCTTGCCCTCGGTCTTCAGCGCCGCGAGGGTGGCGTAGACCTCTTCGTGCTCGAGGATGGCCATGTCGTTGCCGTCCGAGTGCACGAGGACCAGATCGATAAAATCCGTTTCCAGACGTTGCAGGCTGCGCTCGACCGACATTCGCGTGTGCGCAGCGCTGAAGTCGTGGCGCGACAGGCCGTCGGCAAACTCCTCGCCGACCTTGCTGACAATCACCCAATCCTGTCGCTGGCCGCGTAGCAGCGGGCCGAGGCGTTCTTCGCTGCGACCATAGGCCGGCGCGGTGTCGATCAGGTTGATGCCCAGATCCCGCGCCTGGCGCAGCAGCATGCGCGCCTCGTCGTCGCCGGGAATCTGAAAGCCGTTGGGGTATTTCACCCCTTGATCGCGGCCGAGTTTGACTGTGCCCAGGCCCAGCGGCGAAACCGACAGGCCGGTGCTGCCCAGCGGGCGATGCAGCTCGTGCAGAGTAGCGATGGTCATGGCAGCAGTTGCTCCCACGCGGGTACACCGAGCGGCGGTTTCGGCAATGGCGGCAGCGGTTCAGTCGCCTGCGGCTGGATGCCGTCGCGTTGCAGCGAGGCGATAACGCGGTCGGCGAAGTCTGGCGCCAGTGCCAGTTTGGTCGGCCAGCCGACGAGCAAGCGACCTTCCTCGGCGAGGAACGCGTTGTCCGGGCGGGTCAGGCCGGTTTGCAGCGGCTCGGCGCGGTCGACGCGCAGGGTCGCCCATTGCGTGGTGCTGAGGTCGATCCACGGCAGCAGTTGGGCGATTTCCTTTTGCGCGGTGGCGATCTGTTCGGCCGGCTCGCGGGCCACGCCTTCGCTTTCGGCAATGTCGCCGCCCATGTACCAGACCCACTGACCATCAGCCGCCGGATGCGTGGTCACGGTGATGCGCGGCTTGGTGCCGCCGCCCAGGCAGTGCGCGTACAACGGTTTCAAGCCGGGGCCCTTGGCGAGGATCATGTGCAGTGGTCGGCGCTGCATGGCCGGACGGCTCAGGCCCAGGGCTTCAAGCAGTTCGGCCGTGCCGGCGCCGGCGCTGAGGACGATGCGCTGGGCGCGGATCTCACGCCCATCGACTTTCAGGCCGACCAGCACGCCGGCTTCCAGCAGCGGTTCGATGACCTGCCCGGCGAGCAGACCGTCACCGGCCAACTCGGCCAGGCGCTGGATCAGGCTCGGGACATCCACCACCAGTTCGGCGAGGCGATAGACTTTGCCCTTGAAGCGCTTGTCTTGCAGGGCCAGCGGCAGCTCGTCGCCCTTGACCTGATCGACCCGGCCACGCACGGCTTTGCTGGCGAAGAAACTGGTCAGATTGCCGGCCAGCGTGCCCGGCGACCACAGGTAATGCGCTTCGGACAGCAGGCGTACGCCAGACAGATCCAGCTCGCCATTGCCGGCCAGCGCCTCGCGCCAGCGGCGCGGCATGTCGGCGATGGCTTCCGAGGCGCCAGTCAGCGCACCGTGCAGCGCGTACTTGGCGCCGCCATGGATGATGCCTTGAGATTTGACACTCTGCCCGCCACCGAGGCTGGCGCTTTCCACCAGCACGGTCGAAAAACCCTGACCGCGCAGGCGCGCATTCAGCCAGAGGCCGGCGACACCAGCGCCGACAATCAGAACGTCGGTGGAAATAACGGATGGCATGCGGCGACCTCGGAGCTTGAAGAAGCCGCAAGTTTCAAGCTTCAAGCTGCAAGCTGCAACCCGGACCAGCAAATCAGCAATGCTTGCGGCTTGCCGCTTG
Organism: Pseudomonas sp. AC083; assembly: GCF_979253165.1. Taxonomy (NCBI): domain Bacteria; kingdom Pseudomonadati; phylum Pseudomonadota; class Gammaproteobacteria; order Pseudomonadales; family Pseudomonadaceae; genus Pseudomonas; species Pseudomonas sp. AC083. Next base: position 3,416 of record NZ_CEEDDH010000018.1, on the reverse strand, counting down.
AAGCTTGCTGCCGCTTTTTAATGCCCGGCAGTTTTCGAAAACAGCTGGATCACGACGACCCCCAGCACGATCAACGCCATCCCCAGCATCGCCGGTACGTCGAGTTTCTGCCCGTAAATGAACAGAGCGGCGACGCTGACCATGACAATGCCCATCCCCGCCCAGACCGCGTAGGCAACGCCCACCGGTACGGTGCGCACCACCAGCGTCAGCATCCAGAATGCGATCCCGTAGCCGACAATCACCAGAATCAGCGGCAGCGGCGTGCTGAAGCCCTTGACCGCTTTCATCGAAACGGTGGCGATCACTTCGGCGCAGATGGCGATGGCCAGATAGACGTAAGCGTTCATGGTTTCGATCCTCAAATAAATCGTTGCTTGCTGAGGTGACATTCTAGGGACTGCTCAGATGGGGTAAAGTCATTACCTATCTGTTCTGAAGATGGGTTGGAAGCAATCATGCAATGGAATCTCGAGCAGCTGCGTGTATTTGTCGACGTCGCTGAACAGCGGTCTTTCTCCGCCGTGGCGCGGCGACAACGCAAGGCGCAATCGGCGATCAGCAGTGCTGTTGCGATGCTCGAAGAGGATTTGGGCGTGAGCCTGTTCGAACGCAGCAGCGGTCGGCAGCCGATGCTCACCGAGGCGGGCGCGGCATTGCTGGAAGAGGCCCGCGAAGTGTTGCGCCAGTGCGAGCGCCTCAACGGCAGGGCCATGGCGATGCTGCGCGGTCAGGAGGCGCAGTTGCGGGTGGCTCAGGACGAGGCGATGCCGTATCAGGCGCTGGTGGAAAGTTTCGGTGAACTGGCCGAGCAGTTTCCCAGCCTGGAAGTGCAACTGACCAGCGCCGCCCAAGGCGAAGTCGCGCGCAAACTGGTCGAGCGTCGCGCCGACCTCGGCCTGCTGTTCTATCACGATGAAATCCCCGAAGCCCTTGAGCGCCGCGTGCTGGGTCGAGTGGAAATGGTCACGGTCTGCGGTGTCAATCATCCGCTGGCGCAGCAGGCCTACGTGACCTGCCAGCAACTGGCGCAGCACCGGCAATTGCTGATGTCGACACAGACCAGCGTCTATCCCGGCAACGAGCCGGCCAGCCCGCAGGTGTGGCGCGCCGACAGTTTTTACGTGATGTCCGAATGGCTGGTGCGCGATCTCGGCTGGGCGTGGTTACCGCGCCACGTTGTGCAGTACTCGGCGTATCAGGGCCAAATGGTTGAACTCGATAGCGAATGGACGCCGCCGGCGTTGGTGGTGGAACTGGTCTGGCGTCGCGACGAACCGCTCGGCCCGGCCGCGCGCTGGCTGGCGGAACGTTTTGCCGTGCACTTGCGGGCGATCGGCGACAAAAGCCGATAAACTCCGCCGCCATGAATAGAACTCTCTACACCGCGCTGTTTTACCTGGGGCTGCCATTGGTGGCGATTCGGCTGTGGCTGCGCGCACGCAAGGCGCCGGCGTATGCCAAGCGCATTGGCGAGCGCTTTACTCTTGGCATGCCGACCTTGCAGCCCGGCGGCATCTGGGTGCACGCGGTGTCGGTCGGCGAAAGCATTGCCGCCGCGCCGATGATCCGCGCGCTGCTGGAACGCTATCCGGCGCTGCCGATCACCGTGACCTGCATGACCCCGACCGGTTCGGAGCGGATTCAGGCACTGTTCGCCAACGAGGCGCGCATCCAGCACTGCTATCTGCCGTATGACTTGCCTTGTACGGCGGCGCGTTTTCTTGATCGCGTGCAGCCGAAACTTGCGGTGATCATGGAAACCGAGCTGTGGCCCAATCATATTCATCAATGTGCCAAGCGCGGGATCCCGGTGGCGCTGGCCAATGGACGGTTGTCGCAGCGTTCCGCCAAAGGCTATGGCCGCTTCAGCAAACTCACCGCGCCTATGCTTGCCGAGATGAGCCTGTTGGCGGTGCAGACCGAAGCCGAGGCCCAGCGCTTCCGCGATCTCGGCGCGCGTTTGGAAGCCGTTGAAGTCACTGGTTCGATCAAGTTCGACCTGACCATCGACCCGCAACTGTTGCAGCGTGCTACCGAATTGCGTAGCCAATGGCAGGCACAGGATCGTCCCGTGTGGATCGCCGCGAGCACTCACGAAGGCGAAGATGAAGTGGTGCTCGACGCTCATCGTCGCCTGTTGGCCAATCATCCGGATGCGTTGCTGATTCTGGTACCGCGTCATCCCGAGCGCTTCAACTCGGTGTTCGACTTGTGCCAGCGCGAAGGTTTCGCCACGGTACGTCGCTCGACCGGGGCCAATGTCGATGCGCAGACGCGCGTGCTGCTTGGCGACACCATGGGCGAGTTGCTGTTTCTCTATGCCCTGGCCGACAGCGCTTTTGTCGGCGGCAGTCTGTTGCCGAATGGCGGGCACAACCTGCTCGAACCCGCCGCGCTGGCGAAACCGGTACTCAGCGGCCCGCACCTGTTCAACTTCCTCGACATCGCTGCGCAACTGCGCGAAGCCGGGGCATTGGCCGAAGTGGATGATGCCGAAGGCCTGGCAGTCGAGGTGCAGCGCTTGTTCGAACTGCCCCGTGATGCGCAGCGCATGGCCGAGGCCGGGCTGGCGGTGATGCGGCGCAATCAGGGCGCGTTGCAGCGGCTGCTGGATGGCTTGGCGCGGCTGATCCAATAGTCGCCTGGAATATTACTGTGGTGAGGGGATTTACCCCCGCTGGGTTGCGGAGCAACCCCAAAACCATTCGACGCGGTGATTCAGTCCGATCTGGCCAGCAGGATTTACGACTGCTGCGCAGCCGGACGGGGATAAATCCCCTCGCCACAGGGATTCACTCCAGATTGTTAATGGCCGGGCCTTACTGTGGCGAGGGGATTCATCCCCGCTGGGTTGCGAAGCAGCCCCAAAACCATTCAGCGCGGTGATTCAGTCCGATCTGGCCAGCAGGATTCACGACTGCTGCGCAGCCGGACGGGGATAAATCCCCTCACCACAGGCGATTCATCCAGATTGTTCATGGCCGGGTCTTACTGTGGCGAGGGGATTTATCCCCGCTGGGTTGCGAAGCAACCCCAAAACCATTCGACGCGGTGATTCAGGCAGATCTGGCAAGCAGGATTCACGACTGCTGCGCAGCCGGACGGGGATAAATCCCCTCACCACAGGCGATTCATTCCAGATTGTTTATGGCCGGGTCTTACTGTGGCGAGGGGATTTATCCCCGCTGGGTTGCGAAGCAGCCCTAAACCATTCGACGCGGTGATTCAGTCAGATCAGGCCAGCAGGATTTACGACTGCTGCGCAGCCGGACGGGGATAAATCCCCTCGCCACAGGGATTCACTCCAGATTGTTAATGGCCGGGCCTTACTGTGGCGAGGGGATTCATCCCCGCTGGGTTGCGAAGCAGCCCCAAAACCATTCAGCGCGGTGATTCAGTCCGATCTGGCCAGC